>JBKOWA010000188.1:0-6066 GCA_046724155.1 Actinomycetota bacterium | reverse complement strand
GCGTCGGTCTCCGTCATCCTGCACCTCCCGCGGCCGCCCGGGCGGTGGCGTCCTTCCAGGCCATCCAGCCGAGCAGCGCGCACTTGATCCGGGCCGGGTACTTGGCGACACCGGCGAACGCCACGGCGTCCTCCAGTACATCGTCGTCCGGCTCAGCATCGCCCTTGGACTGCATGAGCGCCAGGAACTCCTCGTGCAGCTTCATCCCCTGCTCGACCGTCTTACCCACCACCAGGTCGTGCAGCACCGAGGTGGACGCCTGGCTGATGGAGCAGCCGAGACCTTCGTACGAGACGTCCTGGACCAGGTCGCCGGCCAGCCGCACCCGCATCGTGACCTCGTCGCCGCAGGTCGGGTTGACGTGCTTCACCTCGGCGTCGTACGGGTCGCGCAGCCCGCGGCCGTGCGGGTGCCGGTAGTGGTCCAGGATGATCTCCTGGTACATCGAGTCCAGTCGCATTTTTAGTGCCCCGTGATGCCGAAGAAGCGGTTCACGTGGTGCAACCCGCGGACCAGCGCGTCGATTTCCTCGCGCGTCGTGTACAGGTGGAACGACGCCCTGGTGGTGGCCGGCACGCCGTAGCGCAGGCACACCGGGCGGGCGCAGTGGTGCCCGACCCGCACCGCGACCCCGACCTCGTCCAGCACCTGGCCGACATCGTGCGGGTGCAGGTCGCCGAGCTGGAACGAGATGGCCCCGCCGCGGTCGAGCATGGTGTCCGGGCCGATCAGCCGCAGCGTCGGCACCGTCGAGAGCGCCTCCAGGGCGTACCCGGTGATCGCCTGCTCGTGCTCGTGCAGCGCGGCCATGCCGATCCCGGTCAGGTAGTCCACCGCCGCGCCCAGCCCGATCGCCGGCGCGATCGGCGGGGTGCCGGCCTCGAACCGGTGCGGCGGCGCGGCGTATGTGGACCGCGCCATCTCCACGACCTCGATCATCTCGCCGCCACCCAGGAACGGCGGCATCGCGGCGAGCAGCTCGCCGCGCCCCCAGAGCACCCCGATGCCGGTCGGCCCGAGCAGCTTGTGCCCGGTGAACGCCACGAAGTCCACCCCGAGCGACGCCACGTCGACCGGCAGGTGCGGCACCGACTGGGACGCGTCCAGGACCGTGAGCGCGCCGACCGCGCGGGCCCGGGCCACGATCGGCTCGACCGGGTTGATGGTGCCGAGGATGTTCGACTGGTGCACGAAGGCGATCACCTTGGTGCGCTCGGTGACCACCGTGTCCAAGGTGGACAGGTCCAGCCGGCCCTCCGGGGTCAGCAGCGGGATCCAGGCCAGCTCGGCGCCGGTGCGCTGGGCGAGCATCTGCCAGGGCACCAGGTTGGAGTGGTGCTCCATCTCGGTGACCACGATCCGGTCGCCCGGCCCGACCCGGAACCGCTCCGCGTCCGGCCCGCACGTGGTCGCGTTGGACATCGAGTAAGCGACCAGGTTCAGCGCCTCGGTGGAGTTCTTGGTGAAGACCACCTCGTCCCGGTCCGGGGCGCCGACGAACGCCGCCACCTTGTCGCGGGCCAGCTCGTACCCGGCGGTGGCCTCCTCGGCCAGGGCGTGGATGCCGCGGTGCACGTTGGCGTTGTGCCGCTCGTAGTACTCCCGCAGCACGTCCAGCACCTGCCGCGGCTTCTGCGCGGTGGCCGCGCTGTCCAGGTACACCAGCGGCCGGTCGCCGTGCACCACCCGGTCCAGGATGGGGAAGTCCTTGCGGACCGCCTCCACGTCGTACCGCGTGCTCACGGGGAGGCTCCAGCGCCGGAGCCGGCCGGCGCGGCGGCTTGCGCGGCGGCCGGCTCAAGGGCCGAAGCCTGCTCGTGGACCCCGGTGTACTTCGCGTACCCCTCGTCCTCCAGCCGCTCGGCGAGCTCCGGCCCGCCCTCCTCGACGATCCGGCCGCCGGCGAAGACGTGCACGAAGTCCGGGGTGATGTAGCGCAGGATCCGGGTGTAGTGGGTGATCAGCAGGGTGCCGACATCGGTGCTGCGGCAGACCTCGTTCACCCCCTGCGCCACCACCCGCAGTGCGTCCACGTCCAGCCCGGAGTCGGTCTCGTCCAGGATCGCGATCTTGGGGCGGAGCAGGGTGAGCTGCAGGATCTCGTGCCGCTTCTTCTCCCCGCCGGAGAAGCCCTCGTTCACGTTCCGCTCGGCGAAGGAACGGTCCATGTCGAGACCGCTCATCGCCTCGTTGACCTCCTTCACCCAGGTGCGCAGCTTCGGCGCCTCGCCCCGGGTCGCGGTGACCGCGGTGCGCAGGAAGTTCGACACCGAGACGCCGGGCACCTCGACGGGGTACTGCATGGCGAGGAACAACCCGGCCCGGGCCCGCTCGTCCACGGTCATCGCCAGCACGTCCCGGCCGTCCAGCAGCACCTGGCCGCGGGTGACGGTGTACTTCGGGTGGCCCGCGACCGAGTAGGCCAGGGTGGACTTCCCGGAGCCGTTCGGCCCCATGATCGCGTGGATCAGGCCGGACGCCACGGTGAGGTCGACACCCTTGAGGATCTCGGTGTCGCCGACCGACACGTGCAGGTCACGGATCTCCAGCGTGGCCCCCCGCGCCGCGGGCGCAGAACTAGACAATGGTCAGCTCTCCTCCAGGCGGACGTAGACGTCGCCGCCCTCGATCTTGGTTTCGTAGACGGGCACCGGCTTGGTGGCCGGCAACCCGGTCGGCTGGCCGCTGCGCAGGTCGAAGCACGACCCGTGCAGCCAGCACTCGATGGTGGTGTCGTAGACCTCGCCCTCCGAGAGCGAGACCTCGGCGTGCGAGCACACGTCGTGGATCGCGTACACCTCGTCGTCGCTGCGCACGACGGCGATCGGGGTGCCGTCGATCTCGACCCGGAACGTGCCCGGGTCGTCCAGGTCGTCGACCGCGCAGGCCCGTACGAACCCGTCTTCTGGATAAGCCATTGCTGCCGTCATCTGCTCGCCTCCGTGCTCGCTACGCACCAGATCCGCGCCGGCGCGCCTTCGATGCTCGCTCGGCGCCGGCTCGCGGCCGTCATGCGCCCGCCTCCGCGCTCGCGATGCACCGGCCCGCCACACGCCCTCACTCGCCCACCTGGGCCAGCTCGTCCTCGATCGCGGCGGTCAGCCGCTCCTGCACCGCCGGCAGCCCGATCCGGCCGATGATGTCGGCGAAGAAGGCCCGCACCACCATCCGGCGTGCCTCCCGGGCCGGGATCCCCCGGCTCATCAGGTAGAACAGCTGCAGGTCGTCGAACCGCCCGGTGGCCGAGGCGTGCCCGGCGCCGACCACCTCGCCGGTGGTGATCTCCAGGTTGGGCACCGAGTCGGCGCGGGCGCCGTCGGTGAGCACCAGGTTGCGGTTCAGCTCGTAGGTGTCGGTCTGCACCCCCTCCGGCCGGATCAGCACGTCCCCGACCCACACCGCGTGCGCGTCCTCCCCCTGCAGCGCCCCCTTGTAGGTCACCCGGCTGCGGCAGTGCGGCGCGGCGTGGTCGATGAACACCCGGTGCTCCTGGTGCTGGGCCGCGTCGGTGAAGTACAGCCCCAACAGCTCGGCCTCGCCGCCCGGCGCGGTGAACGTGACCGTGGGGCTGATCCGCACCAGGTTGCCGCCGAGGGTGACCAGGATGTGCCGCAGCCGCGCGTCCCGGCCGAGCCGCGCGGCCTGGGTCTCCACGTGCACCGCGTCGTCGTCCCAGTCCTGCAGCGACAGCACGGTGAGCGCGGCCCCGTCGGCCACCCGGCACTCCACGTTGCCGGCCACCGTGGCACTGCCGACGTGGTCGATCACCACCACCGCCTCGGCGCTCTCGGCCACGTCGATCACCAGGTGCCCGTACTGGACGCCGCCCTCCCCGCGGATGGTCAGGTAGGTCGGCTCGGCGGGGGTGGCGCCGCGCGGCACCGAGACCACGGTGGCCTGGTCCACGTGCGCCAGGGCCAGCGCGGAGACCCGCTCGGTCGGCACCAGCACCGAGCCGACCAGCGGGTCGGACCCGGGCACCTGCCGGGTCTCCACCCCGGGCGGCGCCTGCACGTCGAGGACGACCTTGCCGTCCACCCGGACCGGGTCGATCAGCCCGCGGAGCCGGTCCAGCGGGGTGAACCGCCACTCCTCCTCCCGGCCGGTCGGGGTGCCGAAGGCGTCGGGGTCCCGGGAGTACACCCGCCTGGTCAGCTTCTGCTCAACGGAGGCGCCCGCGCCGTGCGCGTGCGGGGTCTGCTGGACAGCCATCGTCAGCCGACAGCCCCTTCCATCTGCAGCTCGATCAGGCGGTTCAGCTCCAGCGCGTACTCC
This sequence comes from Actinomycetota bacterium, assembly GCA_046724155.1. Taxonomy (GTDB): domain Bacteria; phylum Actinomycetota; class Actinomycetes; order Mycobacteriales; family JACQDL01; genus JBKOWA01. The sequence continues at coordinate 1,791 of JBKOWA010000188.1, read as the reverse complement.
ATCGGCAGCTCGCGGGCGATCGGCTCGACGAAGCCGCGCACCACCATGGCCATCGCCTCGTCCTCGGTCAGCCCGCGGCTCATCAGGTAGAACAGCTGGTCCTCACTGACCTTGCTGACCGTGGCCTCGTGGCCCATCGACACGTCGTCCTCGCGGACGTCCACGTACGGGTAGGTGTCGGACCGGCTGACCGCGTCCACCAGCAGCGCGTCGCACTTGACCGTGGAACGTGAGCCATGGGCGCCCTCGTTGATCTGCACCAGGCCGCGGTAGGAGGTGCGGCCGCCGGCCCGGGCCACCGACTTGGACACGATGGTCGAGGAGGTGTTCGGCGCGACGTGCACCATCTTGGCGCCGGCATCCTGGTGCTGGCCCTCACCGGCGAACGCCACCGACAGCACCTCGCCCTTGGCGTGCTCGCCGAGCAGCCACACCGACGGGTACTTCATGGTGACCTTGGAGCCGATGTTGCCGTCGATCCACTCCATGGTCGCGCCCTCGTGCGCCACGGCCCGCTTGGTGACCAGGTTGTAGACGTTGTTCGACCAGTTCTGGATCGTGGTGTAGCGGCACCGGGCGTTCTTCTTGACGATGATCTCGACGACCGCGGAGTGCAGCGAGTCGGAGGAGTAGACCGGCGCGGTGCAGCCCTCGACGTAGTGCACGTAGGCGCCCTCGTCCACGATGATCAGGGTGCGCTCGAACTGGCCCATGTTCTCGGTGTTGATCCGGAAGTACGCCTGCAGCGGGATCTCCACCTGCACGCCCTTCGGCACGTAGATGAACGACCCGCCGGACCACACCGCGGTGTTCAGCGCGGCGAACTTGTTGTCGCCGACCGGGATCACCGAGCCGAAGTACTCCCGGAACAGCTCGGGATGCTCCTTCAGGCCGGTGTCGGTGTCCAGGAAGATCACGCCCTGCTGCTCGAGGTCCTCCCGGATCTTGTGGTAAACGACCTCGGACTCGTACTGCGCCGCGACACCGGCGATCAGCCGCTGCTTCTCCGCCTCGGGGATGCCCAGCCGATCGTAGGTGTTCTTGATGTCGGCGGGCAGCTCGTCCCAGCTCGCGGCCTGCTTCTCGGTGGAGCGGACGAAGTACTTGATGTTGTCGAAGTCGATCCCGGACAGGTCCGAGCCCCACGTCGGCATCGGCTTGCGGCCGAACAGCCGCAGGCCTTTCAGCCGCAGGTCGAGCATCCAGGCCGGCTCGTTCTTGCGGCCCGAGATATCGCGGACGACAGCCTCCGACAAGCCGCGCTGGGCACCGGCGCCGGCCACGTCCGAGTCGGCCCAGCCGTACTCGTACCGCCCCAGGCCCGCAAGCTCGGGGTGGGCTGTGCTTGTCATATCGGCTTCCTCCCGGATCCGGGGGTGGGCGTGAGGGTGGAACGCGCGGCCGGCACGTGTGTGGTGCACACGCCGTCGCCGCGGGCGATCGTGGCCAGGCGCTGCACATGCGTGCCCAGCATGCGCTGGAACACTCGGGTCTCCGCCTCGCAGAGCTGGGGGAACTCCGCGGCGACGTGCGCAACCGGGCAGTGGTGCTGGCAGAGCTGCCCACCGGACACTACCGGCGGCGCCGCGGCGGCTCCGGCCGGCTCCGGCGGGGAGCCCGGCGGCGGGTCGGGCGGCGGGCTGACGCTGGCCGCGTACCCCTCCCGGGTGAGCACCGCCGCCAGCACCTCCAGCCGCTCCAGCGGCGAGCCGGCGGCGGCCACGGTGTCCCGGTTGCGGTCCTCCAGCGGCGCCAGCCGGTGCTCGGCGAACGCGGTGACCGCGCCCGCGC
>JBKOWA010000119.1:0-6278 GCA_046724155.1 Actinomycetota bacterium | reverse complement strand
CCGCCGGCGTGCTCGGTGGCGGCGTCGGGGCGCTGGCCGACCGGGCCCTCGCCGGGGAGCGGACGGTGGTCAGCGCGATCGCCGCGCCGCCGCTGTCGGCCCAGGACGTCGCCTCCGCGCCGGCCGGCTCGGTGCAGCAGGTCGCGGCCGCGGTGCTGCCGAGCGTGGTGTCCGTCGAGGTGCAGCGGGCCGCGGGCAGCGACGCCGAGGGCAGCGGTGCGGTGCTCACCTCCGACGGCCTGATCCTCACCAACAACCACGTCGTGGCGCCGGCCCTGAACGACGGCTCAGGCGGGGGCAAGATCACCGTCACGTTCCACGACGGGCGTTCGGCGAACGCGACCATTGTCGGCCGGGACCCGTCCTCGGACCTCGCCGTCATCCGCGCCGAGAAGGTGGAGAACCTGCGGCCGGTGACCTTCGGGCGGTCCGCGGACCTGAAGGTGGGCCAGGCCGTGGTGGCCATCGGCTCGCCGCTCGGCCTGTCCGGCACGGTCACCTCGGGCATCGTCAGCGCGCTGAACCGCCCGGTGCGCACCGGCGACACGCAGCGCAGCGGCCAGGACACGGTGATCGACGCCGTCCAGACCGACGCGGCGATCAACCCGGGCAACTCCGGCGGACCGCTGGTCAACCTGCAGGGTGAGGTCGTCGGGGTGAACTCCGCGATCGCCTCGCTCGGCGCCGGGCAGGCGGAGCAGGCCGGCAGCATCGGCCTCGGCTTCGCGATCCCGAGCGACGAGGCGCAGCCGATCGCCCAGCAGCTGGCGCGGAACGGGAAGGCCAGCCACGCCCAGCTCGGGGTGTCCGTGCAGGACAGCGAACAGGGCGGCCTGCTGATGCAGGTCACGGCGAACGGGCCGGCGGCCAAGGCCGGGCTACGCGCCGGGGACGTGATCGTCAAGGTCGGTGACCGGCGGGTGGACGGCGCCGACGCCCTGGTCGCCGTGGTCCGGTCGCACCGCCCCGGCGACCAGGTGCCGGTGACCTACCTGCGCGACGGCAGGACCAGGACCACGACGGTCACGCTCGGCTCGTCGGGCTGAGCCGGGCGCGACCGCACCATCAGGGACGGTCCGGTCCCCCACATCCAGCCCCCAGGGGGCCGGGCCGGCCCGTCCATCGGCCGGTCCGGCTCACAAACCGATCATCGCCAACGCCCCCCGGACCAACGGGTACTCCAACGCCCGGCCACCCCGGACAGCTCCGACGCCCGGTCACCGCCGGGCGTGGTCACGCGCCAGGAGCCGCTCGCGTCAGCGCCCGACCAGCAGGGCGTCCGCCGCGACGGCGAGGAACAGCAGCGCGAGGTAGCTGTTCGACAGGTGGAACAGCCGCATCGGCATGACCCGCTCGTTGCCCCGCCGCACCGCGCCGTACAGCCGGTGCGCGGCCAGCAGGAAGGTCCCACCCAGCGCCACTGCGGCGGCGCCGTAGAGCCAGCCGGTGGCCAGCGGCCACAGCACCAGCGAGGTGGCCACCGTGAGCCAGCCGTAGCGCAGGATCTGCCGCACCACGGCGATCGGCGGCGCCACCACCGGCAGCATCGGCACCCCGGCCCGGGCGTAGTCCGCCCGGAACCGCATCGCCAGCGGCCAGTAGTGCACCGGCGTCCAGCAGAAGATCACCGCGAACAGCACCAGCGGTGGCCAGTCCAGCCGGCCGGTCACCACCGCCCAGCCGATCAGCACCGGCATGCCCCCGGCGGCACCGCCCCAGACGATGTTCTGCGGCGTGCGGCGCTTGAGCCCGAGGGTGTAGACGAAGACGTAGAACAGGATCGCGGCCAGCGACAGGCCGGCGGCCAGCGGGTTCGTGGTGACCAGCAGCCAGCCGACCGCGAACACGCCGAGCCCGATGCCGAACACCAGCGCGCCGCGCGGGCTGACGGTGTGCCGCACCAGCGGGCGCTGCCGGGTGCGGCCCATCACGGTGTCGATGTCCCGGTCGAGGTAGCAGTTCAGCGCGTTGGCCGAGCCGGCCGCCGCGGTGCCGCCGAGCAGCGTCGCCACGACCTGCCACCAGGACGGCAGCCCGCGGGTGGCGAGCATCATGGCCGGGAACGTCGTGACCAGCAGCAGCTCGATGATCCGCGGCTTGGTCAGCGCGACGTACGCCCGGACCGCCGCCCACCCCGAACCGCCAGGCGACGGAGGACGGGGTTCCCGCTGGTCACCTGCCACGGTGGCATGCGTCATTCAAGGCACCTTCGCGCAGGAATATCGACACATCACTGTAGATGTGGGCGGGTAGCTTCCCGAGACAGGGGTAGGCGCGTCCGGTGGACGCGGACGGAACGGCGGCGCGTCGGGGTCTGATGAAAGATCGTGCCACCGGTCTAGGGTCGACCAAGTTCGCTGCGCAAGGATCGCTCGGGGACGTTCGTCGGCTCGTTTCCGGCACGGCCCCGGCAGACCGGCTCAGGTACGCCCGGACAGTGAGGAGCCAGCCTTGGCGAGCCAACAGAACCCAGCAGGTCACGCCACATGCCCGGACTGGTGGACCGACCTCGACTCGCGTGCCGTCGACACCGTCCGGGTGCTGGCCATGGACGCGGTGCAACGAGTGGGCAACGGGCACCCCGGCACGGCCATGAGCCTGGCCCCGGCGGCCTACCTGCTGTTCCAGAAGTACCTGCGGCACGACCCGACCGACCCGGACTGGACCGCCCGGGACCGCTTCGTACTGTCCTGCGGGCACTCCAGCCTCACCCTCTACCTCCAGCTCTACCTGTCCGGGTACGGCCTGGAGCTGGACGACATCAAGGCGCTGCGCACCTGGGGCTCGCTCACTCCCGGGCATCCCGAGCGCGGGCACACCGTGGGAGTCGAGACCACCACCGGCCCGCTCGGCCAGGGCCTCGGCAACGCGGTCGGGATGGCCATGGCGGCACGCCGCAAGCGGGGCCTGTTCGACCCGGACGCGGCCACCGGGCAGAGCCCGTTCGACCACCACATCTGGGTGTTCTGCTCCGACGGCGACATCGAGGAGGGGGTCACCCACGAGGTGAGCGCGCTGGCCGGCCACCAGCATCTGGGCAACCTCATCGTCATCTATGACGACAATCACATCTCCATCGAGGACGACACCGAGATCGCCAAGTCCGAGGACGTGCCGGCCCGGTACGAGGCGTACGGCTGGCATGTGCAGCGGCTGGACTGGACCGCCGGTGACACCTACACCGAGGACGTGGCCGGGCTGGCCGCCGCGTACGAGGCCGCGCTGGCCGAGACCGAGCGCCCCTCGTTCATCTCGCTGCGCACCATCATCGGCTGGCCCGCGCCGAACGCGCAGAACACCGGCAAGGCGCACGGCGCCGCGCTCGGCGAGAAAGAGGTGGCCGCCACCAAGCAGGTGCTGGGCTTCGACCCGGCGCAGAGCTTCCAGGTGCCGGACGGCGTGCTCGAGCACGCGCGGCAGGTGATCGCCCGCGGCCAGGCGGCGCACCAGGACTGGCTGCCCCGGTTCGACGCCTGGGCCGCCGGCAACCCGCAGCGCAGGGCCCTGTTCGACCGGCTGGCCGCCCGGGCGCTGCCGGCGGGCTGGACCGACGCGCTGCCCACGTTCCCGCCGGACCCCAAGGGGATGGCCACCCGCAAAGCGTCCGGCGAGGTGCTGTCCGCGCTGGGGCCGGTGCTGCCGGAGCTGTGGGGCGGCTCGGCGGACCTGGCCGAGTCGAACCTCACCACGATGAAGGGCGAGTCGTCGTTCGTGCCCACCGAGCACCAGACCAAGGAGTGGCCGGGCGGCCCGTACGGCCGGACGCTGCACTTCGGGGTCCGGGAGCACGGCATGGGGGCGATCCTGAACGGGATCGTGCTGCACGGCGGCACCCGGCCGTACGGCGGCACGTTCCTGGTGTTCAGCGACTACATGCGCCCGAGTGTGCGGCTGGCCGCGCTGATGGGGCTGCCGGTGACCTACGTCTGGACGCACGACTCGATCGGCCTGGGCGAGGACGGTCCGACCCACCAGCCGGTCGAGCACCTGGCCGCCTTACGCGCCATCCCCGGCCTGGACGTCGTCCGCCCCGCGGACGCCAACGAGACGGTGGCGGCCTGGCGGACCATCCTGGAGCACACCGACCGGCCCGCGGGGCTGTGCCTGACCCGGCAGAACCTGCCGGTCGTGGACCGGTCCGCGCCGGGGATGGGCAGCGCGGACGGGGTGGCCCGCGGCGGGTACGTGCTGGCCGAGGCCTCCGGCGGGGTGCCGGAGGTGATCCTGGTCGGCACCGGCTCGGAGGTGTCCATCGCGCTGACCGCCCGGGAGCGGCTGGAGGCCGACGGCATCGCCACCCGGGTGGTCTCGATGCCGTGCCGGGAGTGGTTCGCCGAGCAGGACTCGGCCTACCGCCAGCAGGTGCTGCCGCCGAACGTGCTGGCCCGGGTGAGCGTCGAGGCGGCGGTCGGCCAGGGCTGGCGCGAGCTGGTCGGGGAGCACGGGGAGATCGTCAGCCTGGAGCACTACGGCGCGAGTGCTGCGTACACGGTGCTGTTCGAACAATTCGGGTTCACCCCGGACGCGGTCGTGGCTGCGGCGCACGCGAGTCTGGACCGGGTGGGCGCCCGTAGCGTGCCGGGAAGCGGGACCACCACCGGCAACTAGGAGCCGAGGAGTACAACCATGACCGATGCGCTTGCCGAGCTGTCCGAGGCCGGAGTCTCCGTGTGGCTCGACGACATCAGCCGGGACCGTCTGGTCACCGGCAACCTCGCCCGGCTGAACGCCGAGCGGCACGTCGTCGGGGTGACCAGCAACCCCACCATCTTCGCCAAGGCCATGGAGAAGGGCGAGGCGTACAACGACCAGCTGGGTGACCTGGCGCTGCGCGAGGTGGACCTGGAGGAGGCGGTCCGGGCGCTGACCACCTACGACATCCGCTGGGCCTGCGACGTGCTGCGGCCGGTGTACGACGAGACCGGCGGGCTGGACGGCCGGGTGTCGCTGGAGGTGGACCCGCGGATCGCGAACCAGACCGGGCGCACCGTCGCCGAGGCGAAGGCGCTGAGCTGGCTGGTGGACCGGCCCAACCTGTTCATCAAGATCCCGGCCACCCGGGAGGGCCTGCCGGCGATCACCGCGACGCTGGCCGAGGGCATCAGCGTGAACGTCACGCTGATCTTCGCGCTGGACCGCTACGACGAGGTGATGGACGCCTTCTTCGCCGGGCTGGAGCAGGCCAAGGCGAACGGGCACGACCTGTCCACCATCGCCTCGGTCGCCTCGTTCTTCGTGTCCCGGGTGGACACCGAGGTGGACCACCGGCTGGACAAGCTGGGCAGCCAGCAGGCCAAGGCGATGCGGGGCAAGGCCGCCGTGGCGAACACCCGGCTGGCCTACGAGCGGTACGAGGCCAAGTTCGGCAGCGACCGGTGGCGGGCGCTGGCGGCGGCGGGTGCCCGGCCGCAGCGGCCGCTGTGGGCGTCCACCTCGACCAAGGACCCGGCCTACGAGGACACCAAGTACGTGGTGGACCTGGTGGCGCCGGGCACGGTGAACACCATGCCGGCCGCCACCATCGAGGCGCTGGCCGACCACGGCCGGCTGCGCGGGACGGACACCGGGTGCACCGGGTATGACGAGGCCCGCCAGGTGTTCGAGGAGCTGGCCGAGCTTGGCATCCACTACGACGATGTAGTGACGACGCTCGAGGTAGAAGGAGTGCGGAAGTTCGCCGACTCCTGGCAGGAGTTGCTGGCCTCGGTACGCGGCCAGCTCGACGCGTTCGGCAAGGAGGCGAAGTGACAGGCTCGGGTACCCCTGCTCCTTCCGGTGTTGCCGTCTCGGTCAGCGGTGAGCTGGCCGGGGCGGTGAAGCAGGTGACCGACACCCTGCTCGCGGACCAGGTGCCGGCCCGGCTGGCCGGCAAGGATGCCACCTTGTGGGGTCCGCAGGCGGAGCCGGAGGCGGCCATCCGGCTCGGCTGGCTGGACCTGCCGCGCAGCTCCCGGGAGCTGCTGCCCCGGCTGGCCGCGCTGCGCGCGGAGCTGGCCGCCGAGGGGCTGGACCACGTCGTGCTGGCCGGGATGGGCGGCTCGTCGCTGGCCCCCGAGGTGATCACCCAGACCGCCGCCGCGCGGCTGACCGTGCTGGACACCACCGACCCCGGCCAGGTGCGGTCGGCGATCGCGGACCGCCTCGACCGGACCGTGGTGGTGGTCTCGAGCAAGTCCGGCGGCACCGTGGAGACCGACAGCCACCGGCGCGCCTACCTGTACGCCTTCGTCCGCAGCGGGCTGTCCGAGGCGGAGGCCGGGCGGCGGTTCGTGGTGGTG
>JBKOWA010000194.1:0-4597 GCA_046724155.1 Actinomycetota bacterium | reverse complement strand
TCACCGAAGACCACGCCACCAGCCGAACCCGCCACGGACCGATCAACCTCACCACCATCCGCAACACGATCATCAACGCCATCCGCGACGCCGGCTACCTGCACATCCCCGAAGGCCGACGAGACCACACCACTCCCACCGAAGCCCTCCACCTCCACCACCTCATCACATGACAAAACTGACAACCACGGAACACGCCGGAGCCCCTGTGGCGGGGCCGGCCGCAGCGCCTGAGCATGCCCGTCGGCGAGCGCGCGCAGGGTCTGCTCGTCCACGCCGGCCTCGGCGGACCAGAACGCGACCGGCCGGCGGATCAGGTGGTTGGCCACCGGCCAGGCGCTCGGCCGCCAGTACCAGAGCACCGGCGCCTTGCCCAGCTCCAGCAGGTGCACCAACCAGCCGCAGACCGGCGGCTCGGCGCACCAGGGCAGCTGCGCGGCGGGCAGGTCCAGCACGAACGCGACCTCCACCACCTCCACCTCGGCCGCCCCGTCCAGCAGAGCACCGAACGCGTACCCCGCGCGCAGCACCGGATCCATCCCGATGACCCGGCTGCACGCCTCCCCGATGGTCCGCAACCGGCGGATCGCGGTCTCCCGACGCATGCGCCCATCCTGCCGCAGAACGGTTCGGCGGCTGGTCACCGCCGACGCCCCTGCGTGGTGGGACACCCGTGCTGCCGGTCAGGTGAGGTGGAGGGCGTGTTCCAACAGTGGCCAGGCGCGGTGGAGTTCGCGTTGCCAGTAGGGCCAGCTGTGGGTGCCGGGGCCGTAGAAGTCGATCTGTGCGGGGATGTTCAGCTCGCGTAGCCGGCCGGCCAGGGCGGTGTTCTCGGCGGCCAGCGACTGTTCGAGGGTGTCATGGGTGGTACCGGGCGGGTCGAGCGGGCCGGGTGCCCCGCTGCCGACGGAAAGGAACAGTCCGATGCCGGCCAGGTTGGGGGCGAGGTCGTAGGGGTTGTGGGCGCGCCACAGGTCGGCGTCGGTGGCCGGGTCTCCCCACAGCCGGTCGGGGTCGCCGCCCTGGGAGCGGACCAGCCGCTGGTAGGCGGCCGACTCGTGGGGGGTCAGCCGGGTGTGCACGATGCCGCTGAAGCTGGCCGCGGCGGCGAACATCCCGCGGTGGCGGGCGGCGTAACCCAGTGTGCCGAGGCCGCCCATCGAGACCCCGGCGACCGCCCGCGGGGTGCCGGCCCGGTAGCCGGCCGCCAGCAGCCGCGGCAGCTCGCCGAGGTGGAACCGCTCCCACGCCGGGCCGGCGCGCCAGTCGGAGTAGAAGCCGGCCGGGCCGCCTTCCGGCATGACCACCAGCACGTCGCTGCGGCTGGTCAGCGCCTCGACGTCGGTGGACCGGGTCCAGCTCAGGTAGCTGTCGCAGCAGCCGTGCAGCAGGTACAGCACCGGCCAGCGGCGTTCGGGGTGCGCGGCGTAGGAGGCCGGCAGCAGCAGCCGTACCTGAGCGTTGGCGCCCAGCGCTGGTGAGTCGATGGTCAGGTCCCGCACCCGCGCGGAGACGGTCTCGGTGGCCACGATGCGTGCCGGCCCGGCAGGTGCGGTAACCGCCGTTGCCACGCCCGCCGGGCCGTCCGATCGCTGCGGCCCCGTGCCGCACCCGGCCACCGCCGCACCGGCCAGCAGCGCGGCCGCCACAACCCGGCACCACGCCGGCTCGTGCGGGCGGATCAACGACGGTGGGACGCTAACCGTTGTTGGCGAGGGTCTGGTGAAGGGTTACGGCGAAGCTGTCCGGGTCGCCGGTCATGCCGAACTCTCCGCCGAGGAAGCCGCCGTGGTGGCTGGGGAACGTGACGGGCTTGGTGCCGAGCCGTTCGGCGACGGCGGCACCGGCGCGGTGGGCCAGCTGGCCTGCGGACTCGGCTCCGATGCCGACCACGATGCGGGTCGGTGCCGCGCGCAGCGCCGGGAAGTCGGGCTCGTAGTGGGTGCAGGTCAGGAGGTTCTGCCCGAGCAGGACGTCGTCGCGGGTGCCGTCGTCGTGGGTTGGCAGCCCGAGATCTGCCGGGTTCGGTGCCAGCCGTTCGGAGAAGTCGGCCGGGATCTCGCCCTGCCAGCGGGTGATCGCGATGAACTTCGCCATCGCCGGGCCGAAGCCGTCCCGCTGGTATGTCCGGTGGATGTCCGCCACCGCCGCCAGCGCCTGCTCGCGGTCCGGCAGGAGCTGGGCGGCCGGCGGCTCGTGCGCCACCAGGGTGCGCACCTGCTCCGGATGCCGGGCCACCAGGGCGAGCGCGTTGACCGCGCCTCCGCTGCTGGCGAAGATGTCCACCGGTCCGCCGCCGAGGGCGCCGATCAGCCGGTGCAGGTCGTCGGCGTGCTGCTCGGGCGTGGACTCTCCGGTGGCGGTGCGGGTGCTACGGCCGGCTCCGCGCGGGTCGTAGGTCACCACCGTGCGGTCCTGGAAATGCTTCGCCAGGCTGGTGAACCCGCTGGCGTCCATCGGTGATCCGATCATCAGCAGGGTCGCCGCGGTGCCGGCCTCGGCCTCCCGCACGTCGTAGCCCAGGACGGCGCCGGGTACGTCAAGGGTGTGGGTTTTCGCCTGTGTCATGGTCGTCCCCTTCTCACGGTTCACCAGGTCGACGAGCCGGGGCAGCCGAACTCATCGCCCGACGCCGGACATCGCCGGGGCTCACGGGTGGCCGGTGATCCGGGGTGACCATACCGAGGGCATCGCGACCGGCGGGCGTGGTCTCCAGTCGAATCCGGGCGCTGCCGGCTGCGGCTCGGCGCCGGGATTGGCGCCGAGCAGCGCCCGGGTCAGCCGACTGCCTTCGTCGGTCAGCTCGGTGAGGGCGGTGTCGAGGTGCCTGTCCTGCACGATGAGTTCCGCGGGCGCTTCCACTGCGGCCAGCAGTGTTGCCTTGCGGAGCAGTTCGGTGATGAACGACGCGGTGACGCCGGCGGTGCGCTCGACCACGCTGTCCAGGTTGCCGGCCTGTAGTTGCAGGCCGCGGGCGTACAGCTCGAGCAGCCGGCGCCGGTCCTCCGCGTCCGGTAGCGGGATCTCCACCGCGAGGTCGACCCGACCCGGGCGGGCGGCCAGCGCCGGCTCCAGCAGGTCCGGCCGGTTGGTGGTCAGCAGGAACACGACGTCGGCATCGGCGTCCAGGCCGTCCATGCCCTCCAGCAGCTCGAACAGGAAGCCGTGGCTGCCGGGCATGGTGCGTTCCTCGGCGACCAGGTCGACGTCCTCCAGCACGATCACGGACGGCTGCAGCGAGCGGGCGAGCGTGACGGCGTCCCCGACCAGGTGCAGGCTGTGCCCGGACAGCAGCAGCCTGGTGTGACCGGTCAGCCGGCCGAGGAGGTACCGGACGGTCAGCGTCTTGCCGGTGCCGGGCGGGCCGTGCAGCAGCAGGCCGCGTTTGAGGTGCCGGCCGGCGGCCCGCATCCGCTCCCGGGCCGCGCTGAAGCCGAGGGTGTGCCGCTCGATCCGGTCCAGCACGCCCGGCGGGAGTACCAGCTCGTCAGCGGCGACCGGCGCCAGCTCGACGAACTGCGCGCCGGCCGGACCGTACGGCGAGGCGCCGATCGACAGCACGTGACCGCGGAACACGCTGCGGCCGGCCATCTCGGCACGCAGCTCGTCCAGCAGCGCCTGGCTGGCGTCCCGGTCGGCCCCGGCCACCTCCACCAGCACGATCGGTGCCCCGTGCTCGCTCGGTCCGCGCACGAACATCGCCACCCGGCGGTCGCCGTCGACCAGCTGGTACAGCCCGGCGTTGACGCAGGCGCGGCGGGACTGCGGCCCGGATGCCAGGTTGACGTAGTCGACCGGACCGGGCGGCAGGTACATCCCCTCGGCCATGTGGGCGATCAGCTCCGACAGCCCCATGTGCCGCCCGTGCTGACCGGCGATCCCGATCAGCTCCCAGCCGCGGCCGGGCGCGTCGAGCAGCGCGTCGAGTGCCACCTGGACGTTGACGTGGTCATACATCGGGAACGTCTCGCGCACGACCGGCATCTGCGCCGGATCGTCACCGAGGTGCTCGCGCAGCCGGCGCAGCAGCGGCGAGTCCCTGCTCCGCGGGGCCAGGCGATGCACGTCCTCCATCAGCCGCTCGAACGACCCCGCGAACCGCCGCAACGCCGCCCCGTCCAGTTCATCCCCCATCTACACATCGTCCCCGGCGGATTCCGCCTCCGCCAGACCGGAACTTGTGGACGCGACACGCCCTTCAAGGGCGAATCACGTCCACAAGTTGTGCCTGATCCGGGAGCCGGGTCAGAACGGCACGAGGTCCGGGCGAGTGCGCGGGTCCGGGTCCGGGTGCCACCGGCCGTCCCGCTCGGCGTACTGCCAGGCCGGGCCGACGGTGAGCAGCCGGCGCAGCGCGCCGACCAGCCGGTCCACGTGCTCGACGGTGGTGCCCAGGCCGACGCTGGCCCGCACCGCCGACTGCCCGGTGCCGGCCAGCCGGGTCACCAGCGGGTGCGCGCAGAACGCCCCGTCGCGCACCCCGATGCCGTACTCGGCGGACAGCGCCGCGGACAGCCGGCCGGCCGGCCACCCCGCCGCGACGAACGCGACGATCCCGACCCGCGGGTGCCGCAGACCCCACAGGTTCAGCTCGACC
>JBKOWA010000227.1:0-5408 GCA_046724155.1 Actinomycetota bacterium | reverse complement strand
GCGCAGCGCGTGCTGGCAGGCGCCGGCCGCGGCACCGTCCCAGCCTGCCGCGAGCACCTCGGCACGCGCCCGCAGGTCGTCGTGCAGGCCGGCGAGCAGGCCGGCGGCGTCGGCCCACCGGGCAGCAGCGGCGAGCAGCTGCTCCGGGTCCGCGGCGTCCAGCATCCGGGCGATCTCGGCCCGGCCGTACCGGTCCGGTGCCAGGCCGCGCAGGTCCTCCTTGCGCACCGGTAGCCGGGTCACCGCCCGCTCGCCGGAACCCACCCTGGCCCCCTACCAGCCACCGGCCGGATCCCCGCCGGCCCCGGCGGCCGCGCGGGTGGCGGCGTCGGCCTCGGCATAGTTCCGCACCGTCTGCAGCAGCAGGTGGCCGGCCGCCTCGCAGTCCTCCAGCAGCCGCTGGTACACCTCCAGCACGTGCCGCATCGCCTGCGCCGCCGCGTCCCGGACCGGCGCCGCCGGCTCCCAGGCACCCCACGCGGGATCGGGCGGGACCGCCCCGGTCAGGCTGGCCGGGCTGCCCCGTCCCCGCGGGTATCCCTCCAGGTCGTCGAGCAGCCGGGCGGCGACCTCGCGCAGCATGCCGTAGTCGGCGCGGAACCGGTGCGCCGCAGCGTCCAGGTCCGGCCAGTCGGCCTCGAGCGGGACATCGTCCGGTGTGCCGGCCGGCGCCCCGACCGGGCCGTGCGGTGCCATCGGCCACCCCTCCTCCCGCACGTCACGTGCCTCGTCCCATACTGCACCAGCTGTGCCGTTCGTCACGGCTGCTGGTCACGAACCGCCGGGTAGCGTGACCGACATGACGCCGAGAACGGAGCACCTGAGTGCCGAGCTGCACCGGTACCTGGTGGTCAACGGCACGCCGCCGGACGGCCTGCTCCGCGAGCTGGCGGCCGAGACCCGGGAGACCTTCCCGGAGCACGCCGGAATGCAGATCGCCCCGGAGCAGGGCGCGTTCATGACCATCCTGGCCCGGCTGCTCGGCGCGCGGTTCGCGGTCGAGGTCGGCACCTTCACCGGGTACTCGGCGCTGTCGGTGGCCCGCGGCCTGGCCGACGGCGGCTGGCTGCTGTGCTGCGACATCAACGAGGAGTACACCGCGGTCGCCCGTAAGTACTGGGCGCGGGCCGGCGTGGAGGACCGGGTCGAGCTGGTGCTGGCGCCCGCACTGCAGACGCTGCGGCGGCTGCCGGCCGAGCCGACCATCGACCTGTCGTTCATCGACGCCGACAAGGAGGGCTACGTCGACTACTGGGAGGAGATCGTCCCGCGGACCCGGCCGAACGGGGTGATCCTGGTCGACAACACGCTCTCCCACGGCCGGGTGGTGGACCCGGCGACCCACGGCAGCAGCGCGGTGCAGGGCATCCTGCGGTTCAACGAGCGGGCCCGCACCGACGACCGGGTCGAGCTGGTCATGCTGCCCATCGGCGACGGGCTGACCTTCGCCCGCAAGCGGTAACGCCCGCCTGCGGGTGAGCGCAGGTCTGGCCCGGGTCTCGTTCGCTTGTCGTCAGCTGAGCAGCCAGCCGCGCTCGTCGGCGATTCGGGTGGCTTCGGCCCGGGTACGCGCGCCGGTCTTCCCGATCGCCGATGACAGGTGGTTGCGCACGGTGCCCTCGGACAGGCGAAGCGCGGTCGCGATGTCGGCGACCGTGCCGCCGGCGCGGGCGGCCCGCAACACATCGGACTCCCGGGGCGTCAGCGGACTGTCCCCGCTCACCAGAGTCTCGGCCGCCAGCGCCGGGTCCACCACGCGCAGCCGGGCGTGCACCCGACGGACCGCGTCGGCAAGCTCCCGGGCCGGGGTGTCCTTCACCACGAAGCCGCTCGCGCCGGCCGCCATCGCCCGGCGCAGGTAGCCGGGGCGGCCGAAGGTGGTGACCACCAGCACCCGGCAGGTGGGCAGCGCGGCCCGCAGCGCCGCGGTCGCCGCGATGCCGTCCAGGCCCGGCATCTCCACGTCGAGCAGGGCGACGTCCGGCCGGGTGACACGGGCCTGCGGCACCACCTCGTCGCCGCGGCCGACCTCGGCCACCACCTCCAGGTCCGGCTCGAGCGAGAGCAGCGCGGCCAGCGCGCCGCGGACCAGTGCCTGGTCGTCGGCGAGCAGGAGCCGGATCGGGGTCGGTTCGGGCACGGTCAGATCACGGTACCCGTACCCGCAGCGCGAAGCCGCCCGCGGGAGAGCGGCCGACGCTGAGCGACCCACCGGCGGCCTCGGTCCGCTCGCGCAGCCCGGCCAGGCCGTGGCCCGGCCCGGGCCGGCCATCCGGCGCGGTATGGACGGGGTCGGGGAGGCGGGACGGGCCCGAACCATCGTCGGTGATCTCGACCTCGGTCGGGGTGACCCGGACCCGGCACCGTGTGGCGGAGCTGTGCCGCACCACGTTCGTCACCCCTTCCCGGACCACCCAGCCGAAGATCTCCTGCCGGTCGGCGGGCACCTCGTCCACGGTGTCCGGTAGTTCGGCCTCGATCCCGGCCGCGGTCAGCGCGGTGCGGGCGCTGGCAAGCTCGCCGGTGAGGGTCACCTCCCGGTAGCCGCCGACCGCGTCCCGCACGTCGCGCAGTGCCTGCCGGGCGATGCCCTCCAGCTCCGCGATCTCCGCCTCGGCCCGCTGCGGCGCCAGCTGTACCAGGCGCCCGGCCAGCTCGGCCTTCACGGTGATGACGGTGAGCGTGTGGCCGAGAATGTCGTGCAGGTCGCGGGCGAACCGGTTGCGCTCGTCGGCGACGGCCAGCCGGGCGATCTCGGAGTGGGCCGCGGCCAGCTGCGCGTTGCGCTCGATGATCTGGACGATGCCCCACATCGCCACCGAGGTGACGAAGACCGTGAAGACCAGGCCGTACTGCGGCTCCCATCCCGGTACTGCGGACGGCAGGACCAACGTCACCAGCGTCGCCGCGCCGGACAGGGCCATCGCGGCGCGGATCGGCAGCGCGAAGAACGCGGTCACGACGACGTAGGTGAGCAGGCCGAGCGCGCTCTGCCCGATCGCCGGCATCGCCGCGATCATCAGGGCGGTCAGCACGGCCAACATCCCCCACCGGGCCGCCACGGGGATCGGCCGTCCGCGTCGCCCGGTGGTGCGGAGGCTGCGGAGCGCGACCACGAAGAAGGCGGCGAACAGCGCGATGGCGGTGACCCCGGTCAGCCGGAGCTTCAGACCGTCGTTCTGCCAGGCTTCCCGCAACGGCTGTGCCAGGTAGGCCAGCCAGATCGCGGCCCAGACCCAGCCGTAGCGCCACCGGCCCGCCAGGCGGTTGCCAGGCGGGGTCGGCGGTGGTGACGCCGGCGAGGTGGCGGACCGCCCCGCCACGCCCGACGGTGTGTCCGGTGTTGCGCCCACGGGGGCAACGCTAACGACGTTGCCCCCGTGGGTGCCCCCCGATACCCCGGACGGCCGGCTGGAGCTCATGGCCGTGCCGTGTCGGCCCGGAACTGCCGCAGCGCGACCAGCCCCAGCCCGGCGGCCCAGCCCAGCAGGACGACCAGGGCCTGCATGCTCAGGTGCCCGTGGTGGAACAGCGGGCTGCGCGCCACCTGTCCCACCCAGTACGCAGGGGTGTACTCGGCGATCGACCGCATCAGCTTCGGCATCAGCTCGACCGGGATCCACAGCCCGCCGAACGCGGCGAGCAGCATGTAGAGCAGCCCGGTGACCTGCTGGACGCTGTCCGGCCTGGCCACGTACCCGATGACGACGCCGAGCGCGGCGAACGGCAGCGCACCCAGCCAGGAGCCGAGCCCGACCAGCAGCCAGGTCCCGGCGGGCAGCCGCACGTCCAGCGTGAGCGCGCCGAGCAGGTAGGCCACCAGCAGCGGCGGCACCGCCATGAGCAACGAAACGACCACCTTGCTCAGCACGTATCTGCCCGGGCTGAGCGGGGTGAGCCGGAGCTGGCGGTTCCAGCCCAGCCCACGCTCGACCGCGATGGACCCCCCGCTGCCGATCGCCGCTGACATTGACCCGAACAGCCCCATGCTGACCATGAGGTAGGTCTTGGCACCGACCCCGTTCAGCTCGCCGTTGCTGCTGCTGCCGAAGACCAGGATCAGGATCGCCGGCATCAGCATGCTGAAGATGAGCACGCGCCGGTTGCGGGCCAGGCGCCTGATCTCCATGCGCAGGTAGGTGAGGTTCACTTCCGGCTCCCTTCCGGCTGGGCTCGGGCGGGCTCGTCGACGGTCAGCTCGTCGACGGTCAGCGCGATGAAGGCGTCCTCCAGGCCGCGGGCGACGACCTCGATGTCGCGCGCCGGTGTCGTCCGGACCAGGGCGCGCAGCGCGGCGTCGGAGTCGGTGCAGGTCAACAGCACCGACTCGCCACGGCTGTCGGCCTGGTCCACGCCGGGCAGGGCGGCGAGCGCGGCCAGGTCCGCGCCGGGCAGGGTGGCCCGGATGGTGCGCCCGGAAACCACCGCCCTGATCTGGCCGGCGGTCCCGTCGGCAACCACCCGGCCGGACCGCATCAGGACGATGCGGTCCGCGTACGCGTCCGCCTCGTCCAGGTAGTGCGTCGCGAACAGGACCGTTCGGCCGGCACCCGTCTCCTCCCGCAGCTGCGCCCAGAACGCCCGCCGGGCCGCCACGTCCAGCCCGGTGGTCGGCTCGTCCAGGACGATCAGGTCCGGGTCGGCCACCAGCGCCATGGCGAAGCGCACCCGCTGCTGCTGCCCGCCGGAGAGCACGCCCACCCGGCGCCCGGCCAGGTCGGCCACGCCGGCGCGGTGCAGCACCTCGGCGACCGGCCGGTGGGTGCGGTACAGCGAGCCGGTGAGCCGTACGGTCTCGCCCACCGTCAGGTCGGGCAGCAGCCCGCCGGACTGCAACAGCGCGCCGACTCGGCCGCGCCGGACCGCCTCCTGCGGGGTCAGACCGAACAGCCGCGTCTGACCGGCGTCCGGCCGGGCCAGCCCGAGCAGCATGTCGATGGTGGTGGACTTGCCGGCGCCGTTCGGGCCGAGCAGGGCCACGACCTCACCCGGGTGGATGGTCAGGTCCAGGCCGTCCACCGCGGTGACCGGGCCGTACCGCTTGGTCAGGCCGCGTAGGCTGGCCGCGGCCGGGTCCGAGCCCTGCCGTCCGGCAGCCGCGGTAAGCAAGATTTCCGTCATGCCTCGATGCTCGCCGCTGGACCACCCGCAGATCCCCGTCGGCCGTCACGGCCGACCCATGACGGATGTCAGGGATGGACCTTGCGCGTTTGCGGATCGCGCGCAGCCAGGCCCGCCGGGGGAGCAGCGCACGTTCCGTCCGACCCGGGCGCCTCGCTCGACGGTGAGGTGATGGCCGAGCACGGGTCAGCTCAGGACCTCGTCGGCGTCGGCGATGGTGTAGCCCTGCTCCTGTCTCTTATACACATCTGACGCTGCCGACGATGATTATACGGTGTAGTTGTGGG
>JBKOWA010000568.1:0-8570 GCA_046724155.1 Actinomycetota bacterium | reverse complement strand
GTGCTGACCGTGCTGGCCATGCGGCTGGTCGCCGCCGGCGGGGTGCTGGTGATGATGCACTACCTACCGCGGCTGGCCACCGCCTGTGGTGCCGACCCGGCGCTGGCGGTGTGGCTGGCGCTGCTGAACCCGCTGCTGCTGATCCACTTCATCGGCGGCGGTCACAACGACGCCGTCATGCTGGCCCTGGTGGTCGCCGGGGTGACCATCGCGGTGGAGGCTCCCGCGGGCGTCCGACAAATGGGTAGAGCCGGCTTCCGGCAAATGGGTAGAGCCGGCGCCCGGGAAATGAGCACCGCCGGCGCCCGGCAAATGAGCACCGCCGGTGCCCGGCAAATGAGCACCGCCGGTGCCCGGCAAATGGGTACCGCCGGCGCCCGGCAAATGGGTACCGCCGGCTTCCGGCAGATGAGCACCGCCGGCGCCCGGCAAGCAGGTACCGCCGGCGCCCCGGACGCGCAGCGCCGGCTGGCCGCCGGGGTGGTGCTGTGCACGCTGGCCATGCTGGTCAAGGCGCCCGCGCTGCTGGCGATCGGCTTCCTGGTCCCGGTCTGGGCCGGCCGGCTGGACGGCAGCCGCCGCTGGCCGCGGGCGATGTTGCGGATCGGCATCGTCACCGTGGTCACCTTCGGTATCGCCACCCTGGCGTTCGGCCTCGGCATCGGTTGGATCCGCCAGCTCAACACCCCGGGCGCGGTGGTGAACCCGCTGTCGGTGCCGACCGGGCTGGGGCTGCTCACGGCGGGGATCGCCCGGGTCGGGCCGTACATCGACTCGGGCAACCCGGTGATCATTGCCTACCGCGCCGTGTTCACGGTGGTCACCCTCGGGCTGTGCGTGTGGCTGTGGCGGCGCGCCGACCGCTGGCTGCACCCGGTGCGGGCCCTCGGCCTGGCGCTGCTGGCCGTGGTGGTGCTCGGCCCGGTGGTCCAGCCGTGGTACCTGCTGTGGCCGTTCGCCCTGCTGGCCGCCGCCGGCCTGACCGACACCGCGGTCGGCGCCATCGCCGGGGTGAGCGTGGCGCTGTCGCTGCTGGTCACCCCGCAGGGCAGCGCGCTGCTGCTGAACTGGGCGCCGATGCTCACCGCCGCGGTCGCCGGCACGCTGGCCACCCTGGTCATCCTGTTCGACCGGAGCTCCCGGCCGGATCCGGCCGGGCCTGCCGAACCTGCCGCCGTCCGAGCCACACCCATGTCGCCTGGGTGAGCAGCACCAGCGCGAAGCCGAACACCAGATCCTCCACCGGCGCGTGCGCCAGCCGCCAGCCCACAATGGCCCGCTGGTCGTAGCGGACCACGCCGCGCCCGGTGAGCACCCCGTTGGCCACCAGCTGGCAGGCCAGCACGATGGCGTACGCGGCCCAGAAGGCCCGGCGCCGCACCAGGCGGGTCCGCAGCAGCAGGCCGTCGACCGCCAGCGCGGCCGCCACACCGAGCACGGCGAGCTGGGAGTACGTCACCGTTGCGGGCTCCCGTCCGGCGGCTCTGAGCCGGTGCCCGGCAAAGAGGTACCGCCGGTGCCCGGCTCCTCGCCGGTGGGCCAGCCGGTGACCCGGCGGACAGCCTCCAGGGCCAGCACCGCGCAGGTGGGGACGACCAGGAAGAACAGCACCTCCTCCAGCGGCAGCCCGCCGGGCAGCACCAGCCCGACGGTCTGCGCTGGATCGTAGGACCAGTGATGTCTCGAGATCGCGTAGAGGTCCCACCCGATGAACGCCACGGCTCCCGGCAGGACCGCCCGCGCCAGCCGGCCGACCCGGCGGTACACCCCGGTACCGGGCCACAGCTCCAGCCAGGAGGCGCCGAGCAGGCAGCCGGCCAGCACGGCCAGGTAGGTGCAGTGCCGGATCACGTAGCTGCCGGGTCAGCGGCTGGTTCCGCGGCTGGTCCGGCGGCCGGTCCGGCGGTCACCGGGCGCCCACCAGCCGGGCCCGCAACGCCGCCGCGGCGGCCTGCGGGTCGTCGGCCTCGGTGATCGCCCGCACCACCACCACCCGCCGGGCTCCGGCCGCCAGCACGTCGTCCAGCCGGGCCAGGTCGATCCCGCCGATGGCGAACCAGGGCCGGCTGCCGGGATCGGACGGCGGCGCGAGCTCCGCCGCCTGCCGGACCAGCGGGTGCCCGGGCGCCGGCCGGCCGGGCTTGGTGGGCGTTGGCCAGCACGGCCCGACGCAGAAGTAGTCCACGCCGTCCGCGGCCGCGGCGCCGGCCACCTGGTCGCGGTCGTGGCTGGACAGCCCGACCAGCGGCACCGGACCGATCACCTGCCGGGCCACGGCCACCGGCAGGTCGTCCTGGCCGAGGTGCAGCACGTCCGCGGCGGCGGCCAGCGCCAGGTCGGCGCGGTCGTTCACCGACCACAGCGCGCCGTGCCGGGCGGCGACATCAGCGAACAGCTCCGCATATGCCAGCTCCTGCCTGGCCTCCAGGCCCTTCTGCCGGAGCTGAACGATGTCCACCCCGCCACGCAGCGCCGCCGCCAGGAACTCCGGCAGGTCGCCCTGCCGCTGCCGGGCGTCGGTGCACAGGTACAGCCGGGTGCCCCGCAGCCGCCGCCGGAGGCGGTCCGCCCGCGGCTCGGCCGGCGGCTGGCTGGCAGCTCCGGTCGGGGTGTCGGTGGAAGCCCCCGTCACCGCCGCACCGACGCGATCTTGCCGTGGTCCCAGGACACCGTGTGCTCGACGTGCAGCAGCAGGCCGACCTGCTTGCCGGCCCGGTTGCGGGCGGACTCACGGGCCGCCTCGGTGTGCACCGGGTCCAGCCCCTCGTACTTTCCGGCGAGCCCGACCACCACGTCGGCGATCCAGTCCGGGTCGTCGACCAGCTCGATCCGGCCGGTCAGCTGCACGCCGCGCAGCTCCGCGTACCGGGTGCCGTCCTCGACCAGGCAGGAGACCCGGGGATCCCGCCGCAGGTTGACCACCTTCTGCGACTTCGCGTAGGTCCGCATCCGGATCCGGCCCTCGGCGTCCAGCACGTACCACATGGGCACCGGGTCCGGCCGCCCGTCCGGCCCCATGGTGACCAGCACGACGGTGCGGCCCGCCGCCAGGTACGCCGAGGTCTCCGCCGCGGACATGGCGATCTGCGCGCGCACGGTCACCACGCCCGCCGACGTTACCCGCCGGCGGGCCTGTCGCCGAACCCGGATCGCAGGCTCTAAAAGCCGAGGGCCTGGGCGCGCCGCTTGACCTCGGTGCCGCGGCCGGTGCGCATCGCGTCCAGCGGGGTGCCGGGCAGCGAGTCGTCCGGGCGGAAGAGCCAGCTCACCGACTCGGCGTCGGCGTAGCCGGCGTCGGCGAGCAGGGTCAGCACGCCGGACAGGCCCTTGACGATCTCGGTGGCCCCGTCCTCACCTGCCACCAGGAAGTCCGCCGGGACCCGGATGACGCCATCGTCGCCCCTCACCCCGGCCAGCGCATGGTCGCGCAGCAGCTGCTGAACCCGCTTGGCAGGCACCCCGAGCCGGTCCGCCACGTCGTTCAGGGTGAGCAGGTCGAAGCCCTCAGTCACGATCTCCAGCCTGCCAGGCCTGTCCAGGCCAGTTCCACCGGGCGCTCCTCACGTGGCACGCAGCGGAACCGCCGGGTCGGCCAGCCGGGCCGGATCGGGCACGTGCCCCTTGGCGATCAGCCGGCGGGCCTGGCTGAGGTCGCGCTGCCGGTCCACGGCGAAGAAGCCGGTCAGCGCGCCGTCCGCGGACAGCCAGGCGGCAGCCCAGCCGTCGGAGGCGGCCGGGTCGCCCCGCCACACTGCCGGCCCGTCCTGGTCCCGCCACCCGGTCCACTGCAGGTACTTTCCGAACTGCTCCGACCACACGTACGGCACCGGGTCGGCGGTCTCGTCCGGCAGGTCGAGCAGGGCCGCCACCGCGGGACCGGGCGCGTGCAGGGCGTCGTCCCAGTGCTCGCCACGCAGGTACCGCCCGGCCCGGGGCGACCAGCGGGCGGCGCAGTCCCCCACCGCCACCACCCCGGGCAGGTTCGTCCGGCCGGCCACGTCGGTGAGCACGCCGCGGTCCAGGTCCAGCCCGGAGTCGGCCAGCCAGCCGGTCGCCGGGCGCACTCCGATGCCGACCAGCACGGTGTCCGCCTCCAGCCGCTCGCCGCTGGTCAGCACCGCGCCGCCGCCGTCGATGACCGACACCGCGGCGCCGGTGCGCAGCTCGATGCCGGCCGCCTCGTACCAGCCGGCGGTGTGCCGGCCGACCGCCTCGCCCAGCGCGACTGCCAGCGGTGCCGGCCCCGCCTCCAGCACGGTCACCGCGCACCCGGCCGCGGCCGCCGCGGTGGCCACCTCCGCCCCGATCCAGCTCGCCCCGACCAGCACCACCCGGGCGCCCGGCTGCAACGACGCCCGTAACCGGCAGGCGTCGTCCAGGGTGCGCAGCGCCAGCCCCGGGCCGGGCAGCCGCAGCGGCTCGGACCCGCAGGCCAGCACCAGACCGTCGTAGCCGAGCGGGCCGGCCGAGGTCTGCAGCTCCCCCGGCCGCAGCGCGCTGGCCCGCACACCCAGGCGCAGGTCCACCCCGGCGTACCACTGCGGGTCAAGCCGCTCCGGTGCGCCGCCGGCCAGCACCGCCTTGGACAGCGGGGGCCGGTCGTACGGCTGCTCGGTCTCGCAGCCCAGGAGCACGATCTCGCCGCCGTACCCGCGCTCGTGCAGCTCGGCCACCGCCCGCACCCCGGCCAGCCCGGCGCCGACCACCACCACCCGGTCCATCAGCCACCCTCGGTCCGGTGCTCGGTGTAGGAGAAGCTGCCCCGAACGTCGCTGATCGTCACGTCGTAGGTCGCGGTCGGCCGGCCGGGCGCGCTGCCGAGACACTGCACGGTCTTCGGCGGGTCGACGACCAGCACCGCCCGGTCGCCGCAGTCCACCAGCAGCGGCACGCCGGCCCGCTGCGAGGCACTCGCCCGCATGCTGTCCTCGAGCTGGGCCACTGGAACGACAGCCTGGTCGTTCGCCACGGTGTACTGCCGCCCGCCGCCGGACCGGCTGACCCGGATCCGCACCGGTTGGCCTTCGACCGGGACCGAGCAGAACTCGGGCTTGTCGGGCTCGAGCCGCAGCCGGGCCGGGCAGGCCGCGCGGCCGACCGTCAGGCCCGGGAACCTCCCGACGACCTGCTGCTCGATGAACCCGGCAACCTCGGTGCCGGCGACCGGCTCGGGCCCCGGCGCCGTGTCCGGCCGCCCGCCACAGCCGGCCAGCGCCAGCACCGGCAGGACCAGCGCGGTAGATCTACGCAACACGGGACGTACCCTACTGCCCGGCCGTCGCATCCGGGTCGGCTATGGCCGGCTGCCTCAGCCCGGGGGCGGCTCGGCACCCACCCGGCCGACCATCGGGGTGGAAGCCTCGGCGTACCACCGGCGCGGGATCCGCCCGGCCCGGGCCGCCAGCCGGCCGGCCTCCACGGCGCGGCGCATCGCCTCGGCCATCATTGCCGGCTCCCGGGCCCGGGTCACCGCGCTGGCCAGCAGCACCGCATCGCAGCCCAGCTCCATCGCCTCGGCCGCCTCGGAGGCGGTGCCGATGCCGGCATCCAGCACTACCGGGACCCCGGCCTGCTCGACGATCAGCGCGATGTTGTGCGGGTTGCGGATACCGAGGCCGGAGCCGATCGGGCTGCCGAGCGGCATCACCGCAGCGCACCCCGCCTGCTCCAGCCGCCGGGCCAGCACCGGGTCGTCGTTGGTGTACGGCAGCACCACGAACCCGGCGTCCACCAGCGTCTCGGCCGCGCCCAGCAGCTCGACCGGGTCCGGCAACAGGGTGCGCTCGTCTGCGATCACCTCGAGCTTGACCCAGTTCGTGCCGAGCGCCTCCCGGGCCAGCCGCGCGGTGAGCACCGCCTCACCCGCGGTGAAGCAGCCGGCGGTGTTCGGCAGCACCCGGATGCCGTTGCGGGCCAGCACGTCGAGCACCGAACCGCGGGCGGCCGGGTCCAGCCGGCGCATCGCGACGGTGGTCAGCTCGGTGCCGGCGGCCAGCAGCGCGCGCTCCAGGACGTCCAGGCTGGGCGCGCCGCCGGTGCCCATGATCAGCCGGGAGCCGAACGTCTCGCCGGCGATGGTCAGTGGGTCCTCCATCGCGGTCAGCCGCCCTGCACCGCGGTGAGCACCTCGACCCGGTCGCCGGCACCGAGCTGCACACCCGGCCAGGCACCGCGCGGGACCACTTCGCCGTTGACCGCGACCGCCACCCCGGTGCCGGTGCCGGCCAGGCTGGCGACCAGCCCGGCAACCGTCGTGCCCGGGGCGACCTCGCTGGGCTCACCGTTCAGGACGATGGTCGTGCCGGTCCTCAAGTCCGGACCTCCTGGCGGGCGAAGCGTTCGACGGTGAACGGCGCGGCCACCTCCGCAAGCTCGCCGGAGGTGAGGTACCCGGTGACGGCGTCGGCGGTGACCGGGGCGAGCAGCAACCCGTTGCGGTAGTGGCCGGTGGCGTACACCAGGCCGGGCAGCGGCGCCGGCCCCAGGATCGGGGCGTTGTCCGGGGTGCCCGGCCGCAGGCCCGCCGACGCCTCGGCCAGGGTCAGCTCGGTCACCCCGGGAACCACCTGGTGCGCGTCCCGCAGCAGCTCGTAGACCGCGCCGGCGGTGACCCGGGTGTCGAAGCCCTGCTCCTCCACCGTGGACCCGACCACGACCTCATCGCCCGCCCGCGGCACCAGGTAGACGTGGCCGCCCCGGGTGCAGCCCCGGACCGTCCGGCCCAGCAGCCCGGGGCGCCCGGCGGGCACCCGCAACCGCAGGATCTGCCCCTTGACCGGCCGTACCGGCGGCAGCACCTCCGCCGGCAGCCCGCCAACCCGGCCGGACCAGCAGCCGGCGGCCAGCACCACCTGCCCGGCGGACAGCAGGTCGTCGTCGTCCAGCCGGACCCCGATCACCCGGCCGCCGGCCAGCAGCACCCGGCTGGCCCGGCACCGCCACAGGTCCGCCCCGGCCCGGTCCGCGGCGGCCAGCAACGCGGCGGCGAACACCCGGTTGTCCACCTGGTTGTCGCCCGCGACGAGCAGGCCGCCGGTCACCCCCGGTGCCAGCATCGGTTCCAGCTCGCGGCACTCCCCCCCGGACAGCCACTGCGCGGCCAGGCCGAGGCTGGTCTGGAACCGGTGCAGCTCCCGCAGCTCGGTGCGGGCGTCGGCGTCGGCTGCGACGGCGAGCGTGCCGGTCTCCCGGTATCCGGTGGGGCGGCCGGCCGCCTCGGCCAGCTCCGCGACGAACGAGGGGAACCGGCGCGCGGAGGCCAGGTTGAGCGCGAGCAGCGCCTGCTCGCCGTAACCGGCCTCGGTCACCGGTGCCAGCATCCCGGCGGCCACGTCGGTGGCACCCCGGACCGGCCGTGGGTCGACGATCGCGACGCGCATCCCGGCAGCGGCGGCCCGCCAGCCGATGGCCAGCCCGATGACGCCGCCCCCGATGATCACCACATCATGTGCCGGCGGATCTGGTGGCACGCTGAACCTCCCTTCGCCGGCATGACCCGGATCAGGTTCGACGGTCAGGGGCTGCCAGCCCCCCTCTCAGCCCGGTCCACCGGGCTCCCGCGTCCACCACCCACCCTAGCGGGTGGCGGGCCCGGCGTTGGGTCACGAGATGGTCCCCTTCGCTTGACATTCCGACCCTGACGGCCGGGCGCGACCTTAGACTCCGGCTGTGGACGCGACTCTCGCCGATCCGCTGACCGGGACCGTGCTCGAGAACAGGTACCGGGTCGACGGCGTGCTTGCCCGCGGCGGCATGTCCACCGTGTACGCCGGCACCGACCTGCGGCTGGACCGCACGGTGGCGATCAAGGTGATGTCGCCGGCGCTGGCCGCGAGCCCGGCGTTCGTGCACAGGTTCACCAGGGAGGCCCGGGCGGCGGCCCGGCTGTCGCACCCGAACGTGGTCTCGGTCTACGACCAGGGCGCCGACGGCGGGCATGTCTTCCTGGTCATGGAGCTGGTCCGCGGGCGCACCCTGCGTGACCTGCTGGTGGGCGGGCCGCTGCCACCGGCGCTGGCCGTCTCGGTCTGCGAGGCGGTGCTGTCCGCGCTGGCCGCTGCGCACCGCGCCGGGCTGGTGCACCGCGACGTCAAGCCGGAGAACGTGCTGCTGTCCGCGGACGGCGTGGTCAAGGTGGCGGACTTCGGGCTGGCCCGGGCCATCGCCTCCGCGTCGTCCACCACCCAGACCGGGGTGGTGATGGGCACCGTGTCCTACGTCGCCCCCGAGCAGGTCACCCGCGGCGCCGCGGACGCCCGCAGCGACGTCTACTCCGCCGGCATCATGCTGTACGAGATGCTGACCGGCGCCCCGCCGTACGACGCCGACTCGGCTATCTCGGTGGCGTACCGGCACGTGCACGACGACGTGCCGCCGCCGTCGCTGACCATCCCGCGCATCCCCCCGGCGCTGGACGAGCTGGTGGTGCGGGCCACCCGGCGGGAGCCGGGGGCCCGGCCGGCCGACGCCGGGGCGTTCCTGGCCGAGCTGTACAACGTACGGGCCGACCTCGGGCTGCCCCGCGTCCCGATCCCGGCGTTCACCCCGCCCGGGCTCGGCCGGGCCGGCCC
>JBKOWA010000320.1:0-2420 GCA_046724155.1 Actinomycetota bacterium | reverse complement strand
TCGCCGAGCAGCGCCAGCACCGAGTCGCACACCCGCTCCAGCAGGTACCGGTCGTGCGAGACGACGACCAGCGACCCGGGCCAGCCGTCCAGCACGTCCTCCAGCTCGGTCAGAGTGTCGACGTCCAGGTCGTTGGTCGGCTCGTCGAGCAGCAGCACGTTCGGCTCGGTCATCAGCAGGCGCAGCAGCTGCAGCCTGCGGCGCTCGCCGCCGGACAGGTCGGCCACCGGGGTCCACTGCCGGCCGCGGGGGAACCCGAACCGCTCGGCGAGCTGCGCCGCGGACAGCTCCACCGCTCCCAGCCGGGCGACGTTGCCGACCTCGGACACCGCCTCGAGCACCCGCAGCCCGGCCGGCAGCTCGGCCACGTCCTGGGACAGGTACGCGGCGCGCACCGTCTTGCCGACCACCAGCCGGCCGGCGGCGGGCGGCACCTCGCCGGTCAGCAGCCGCAGGAACGTGGTCTTGCCCGAGCCGTTCACCCCGACCACGCCGACCCGGTCGCCGGGGCCGAGGTGCCAGGACTCGCCGGCCAGCACGGTGTGCGGACCGGCACGCAGCGTAACGTCGTGCAGCTCGTACACCGTCCGGCCCAGGCGGGTGGCGGCGAAGCGGTGCAGCGCAACGGTGTCCCGCGGGGCCGGCTCGTCCGCGATCAGCGCCTGCGCCGCCTCGATCCGGAACTTCGGCTTGCTGGTGCGCGCCGGAGGGCCGCGGCGCAGCCAGGCCAGCTCCTTGCGCAGCAGGTTCCGCCGGCGGGCCTCGCCGGCGGCGGCCAGCCGGGCGCGCTCGGCGCGGGCCAGCACG
This sequence comes from Actinomycetota bacterium, assembly GCA_046724155.1. Lineage (GTDB taxonomy): Bacteria > Actinomycetota > Actinomycetes > Mycobacteriales > JACQDL01 > JBKOWA01. The sequence continues at coordinate 1,613 of JBKOWA010000320.1, read as the reverse complement.
TATGCCGCGTAGCCGCCGTCGTAGCGCTGCACGCCGCCGCCGGCGATCTCCCAGGTGGTGTCGCAGACCTCGTCCAGGAACCACCGGTCGTGGGTCACCACGACCAGCGCGCCGCGGCGGCCCCGCAGGTGCCCGGCCAGCCAGGCGATGCCCTCCACGTCGAGGTGGTTCGTCGGCTCGTCCAGCACCAGCAGGTCGGTCGGGTGGACCAGCGCGGCGGCCAGCGACACCCGGCGCCGCTCGCCGCCGGACAGCGTCGCCACCGGCGCGTCCAGCCCGAGGCTGAACAGCCCGAGCCCGTCCAGCACCGCCCGCACCGCCGCGTCGCCGGCCCACTCGTGCTCGGCCGCATACGCGTCGGCGTGCAGCACCACGTCCCGCACCGTGGCCGGGCCGGCGGTCGGCAGCTCGCCGCGCTGGTCCACGTACCCGATCCGCAGCCCCGAGGTGTGGCTGACCCGCCCGCTGTCCGGCGCCTCGCGCTTGGTCAGCACGGCGAGCAGCGTGGTCTTGCCCGCCCCGTTCGGCCCCAGCAACCCGATCCGCTCGCCGGCCCCGACACCGATCGAGACCTGGTCCAGCACCACCGTGCTGCCGTACGCCTTGGTCACCGCCTCGGCGCTGACCAGGTTGGCCCCACCCCGGGGCCGCTGCTGGGGGGAGCTCACGTCTCCACCCGCCGGCCTCCGGGCACCGGGCCGGCGACCACCTTGACCGTGCGGCAGACGCCCGCGCCGGCCAGCGCGGCGGCCAGCCGGACCGCGTGCTCCTCGGTGCGGGCCAGCAGCGCGCAGGTGGGGCCGGAGCCGGAGACCACCGTCCCGAGCGCACCGAGCTCGGCACCGGCCCGCAGGGTCTGCCGCAGCTCGGGGCGCAGTGACAGCGCCGCCGGCTGCAGGTCGTTGGCGAGCAGCCGGCCGAGCTGCCCGGCGTCCTGCAGCCGCAACGCGTTGATCAACCGGTTCACCGGGCCGACCGCCACCGGCTCGTCCCACAGCAGGTCCGGCTCGGGGTCGGTCGCCGCGCGCAGCCGGTCCAGCTCCCGGTAGACCTCGGGCGTGGACAGCCCGCCGTGTGCCACGCCGAGCACCCAGTGCCACCGGCCGCCGGCCAGCACGGGGGTCAGCCGCTCGCCGCGGCCGGTGCCGAGGGCGGTGCCACCGACCAGCCCGAACGCCACGTCCGCGCCCAGCTCGGCGGCCAGCTCCAGCAGTTCCGGCCGGCTCAGCCGGGTGCCCCACAACGCGTCGCAGGCGACCAGGGCGCCGGCCGCGTCGGCCGAGCCACCGGCCAGCCCGCCGGCGACCGGGATGCCCTTGGCCAGGTCGAGGTGCACCGCCGGCTCCACCCCGGTGCGCTGAGCGAGCAGCATGGCCGCCTGCCACGCCAGGTTGCGCTGGTCGGCCGGCAGCGCGGCGGCGCCCTCACCGGAGATCGCCAGCGTGAGCGTGCGGGCCGGCGACGCGGTCACCTCGTCATACAGCGAGACCGCCTGGAACACGGTGACCAGCTCGTGGTAGCCGTCCGGCCGCAGCGGCCCTACCGCCAGGCATAAGTTGATCTTGGCAGGGACCCGGACGGTGACCGGCTGAGGAACGCCGACGAGCGTGGAC
>JBKOWA010000428.1:0-2664 GCA_046724155.1 Actinomycetota bacterium | reverse complement strand
GCCGGTCCGGTCGGCCGGTGGGGCGGCCCTGCGATGCTCACTCGCCGTCGCCTCGCTGGGCTCGATCTGCTCGGCTGCGCGCTCGTTCCGCCACCAGGCCACCAGGTCGCGCAGGCCCTCGGCGAGGGAGATCTCCGGCTTCCAGCCCAGCCGCTCGGCGGTCGCGGTGATGTCGGCCAGCCGGCGGCTGACCGCGGCCACCGCCCGCTCCTCGCGGTGCTCGACGCCCAGGCCGCCGGCGCCCATCGCCACGGTCAGCGCCTCGGCCAGCTCGCGCAGCGAGGTCTCCACCCCGGTGGCGATGTTGAACACCTCGTCGGTGGCGGCAGCCTGCGCCGCCAGGATGTTCGCCCGGGCGATGTCCGCGACATGCACGAAGTCCATGGTCTGGCTGCCGTCGCCGAAGACCAGCGGCGGCTGCCCGGCGGCGATCCGCTCCATCCAGCGGATCAGCACCTCGGTGTACTTCCCGTGCGCGTCCATCCGCGGGCCGTAGACGTTGAAGTACCGCAGCGCCACGTAGTCCAGCCCGGCCGTGGCATGGAAGCTGCGCAGCATGCCCTCGTTGAACGCCTTCGCCGCGCCGTAGAACGTGTCGTTGCCATACGGGTGGTGCGACTCGGTGGTGGGGAACACCTCGGCCATCCCGTACACCGAGGCGGACGAGGACGCCACGACCTTGCGCACGCCGTGCTCGACCGCCGCCTCGAGCACGTTGAACGTGCCGTCCACCAGGCACTCCAGCGCCAGCCGCGGCTCCTCGGCGCACTGGGTGATCCGGATCGCGGCGAGGTGGAACACCACGTCGGCGCCGCTGGTCAGCCTGCGCACGGTGTCCCGGTCCCGGATGTCGCCGTCCACGACCATGATCCGGTCCTGGCCGTGCTGCAGCGCCCAGGACAGGTTCTCCATCCGGCCGCGGACGAAGTTGTCCAGCACGATGATGTCCGCCGCGCCGGCCCGCACCAGGTTGTCCACCACGTGGGAGCCGATGGTGCCGGCCCCGCCGGTCACCAGGATGCGCTGCCCGACCAGCGGCTGCCCGGCCGACGGCGAGACCGGCGGCTGGCCGGACGGCGGCTGGCCGGCGGCGTCGGGTGCTGTCGAGGGATGGTTCACCGTGCGATCTCCTCCAGGTAGACCGGGACGAACGAGCCGCCGGTGTGCAGGCTCTCGGTGGCGGCCTCCAGCATGGCCAGCACCCGCAGCCCGGACCGGCCGTCGGTCAGCGGCGCCCGCGCCTGGCCGATCGCGGCCGCGAACTCGGCCATCACCCCGCGCAGCGCCTCGCCCTCGGGCAGTGCCGGGGCGACCATGTCGCCGATCCGGTACGACACCTGGGCCTGCTTGCGGGCGTCCTCCCCCAGCCCGGCCGGGTCGTTGCGGGCCACCCCGCGGTCGTACACCGCCAGCCGTTGCGACGGGTTCAGGTCGTCCCAGACCACGGTGCGCTGCGAGCCCCCGACGATGGTGGTGCGTATCTTCGTCGGGGACAGCCAGTTGACATGGGTATGCGCCATCGCACCGTTGGACAGCTGGACCGACAAGTAGGCCACGCAGCTCTGGCCGGCCCCGATCGGGTCCGATCCCTGCGCGGCCACCGCGACCGGCAGCACCCCGTCCGGCAGGATCGAGTCCAGGATGGACAGGTCGTGCGGGGCCAGGTCCCACAGCACGTCGATGTCCGGCTGCACCAGGCCGAGGTTGATCCGCACCGAGTCGACGTACTGCAGGTCGCCGAGCTGGCCACCGCGCACCAGCTCGCGCAGCCGGCCCACCGCCGGGGTGTAGCAGTAGGTGTGGTCGAGCATCAGCACCAGGTCGCGTTCGGCGGCCAGCTCCACCAGCTTCACCCCGTCCACATAGGACGAGGCCAGCGGCTTCTCCACCAGCACGTGCCGGCCGGCGTCCAGCGCCCGGCCGGCGACGTCGAAGTGGGTGCCAGCCGGGGTGGCCACCGCGACGGCCTGCACGTCCGGGTCGGCCAGCACCTCATCGAGGGAGTCGCTGACCGCGACGGTGCTGTAGCGGCCGAGCACCCGCCGGGCCCGTTCCGGGTCGAGGTCGCAGAGGTAGCGGACCTGCAGCTCCGGGGTGGCCTGCGCGTTGCGCACCAGGTTCGGCCCCCAGTACCCGGCGCCGACCACGGCCATGCCGATCGATGTCATCGATTCCGAAATCCCCCCTGCGGCGCCGCGATGCCGCGCCGCTGTCGCACCCAGTTGTGCGGGACACCCGCACCCGAGAAGTTGTGCGGGACACCCGCACCCGAGAAGTTGTGCGGGACACCCGCACCCGAGAAGTCTCGCCCACCAGCCCCACGCGGGCGGGCGTTAGCAGATATCTCGCCCACTCGGACTACGCCGGTTCCCGCCGGCGGCCCAGTCCTGCTCGAGAGCACCGTCTCAGTACGCGCCGGCACCCTTGAACACGGCGAAGGCCGTCTTCCAGAGGATCATCAGGTCCAGGGTCAGTGACCAGTTCTCGACGTAGCGCAGATCCAGCCGGACCGACTCGTCCCAGGTCAGGTCGCTGCGGCCGCTGATCTGCCAGAGCCCGGTCACCCCGGGCTTGACCAGCAGCCGCCGCTTGACGTCGTCGCCGTAGAGCGCGGCCTCCTCGGGCAGCGGCGGCCGTGGCCCGACCAGCGACATGCTGCCGGTC
>JBKOWA010000306.1:0-4917 GCA_046724155.1 Actinomycetota bacterium | reverse complement strand
CGGCAGCCGCACCCACGCCGCGCAACGTCCGGTGACGGTCGAGCCCGAGAAAGCGTGCGGATCACGGCGATCAGCGGGGGTCCGGCACGCCCAGGGTCGGCCCCGGGGTTTGATCAGCCCCCGGGTTTGATCAGCCCAGGGTCGGCTGACTCAGGGCCGGCCGGGCAGAGACAACCTGCTCAAGCCTTGGCCGCGAACATCTGCCGGCTCCAGACCCGGACGATGTCGCGCACCGAGACCACACCGCAGATGTCGCCGCTGTCGTCGATGACGATCAGGTGCCGGAAGCCGCCACGGGTCATCGCCTCGGCCGCCTCCTCCAGCGTCCACTCCGGCGTGGCGAACACCAGATCGCTGGTGAGATGGGCGGCGGCGCGCTCGCGGTCCGGGTCCTGTCCGGCGCCGATCGCGATGAGGATGTCCCGTTCGGTGAGGATGCCGATCCCCGACGTGTCGGGGTCGATGACGGCCGCCGCGCCGACGCGTCGGGCGGACATCATCCGGGCTGCCTCGCGCAGGGTGTGTTCAGGGCCGATCGCCAGGATGGCAGTGCTCATCGCGTCCCGGACCCGGGGCATGTCTGCCTCACCTCCGCCTCAAGGGCAGCGCCTGTTCGCACACATCTTGCGGGGCAAGTGACCTGAGCCACAAGGAGGCGGGAGGCGAATAATCCGATCCGCCGCTGGTGATCGCCGTCACAGCGACGCTATGTTCCGAATGTCCGGGGTGGGCGGGTCCACGATCACTCGACCGGGTGGTCGGGGGCAACACCACCGCGGACCACGATCACGATGAGGTGAGCCCCGGGGGCCCGCCGAGGCCGGGCACGGGCTGGGTCAGCTCTCCACCAGCAGCGCGTGCAGGTGCGGATACTTCTCCGGGGCCGCCAGCACCTCCTTGCAGAACCGCGGTGACTCCCGGGTGAACGCGGCGAACATCAGCCGCATCTGCCGCAGCATCGCCTCGGCCACCCCGGTGGGCACGGTCGCCGGCCGCCAGGCCAGCACCAGCCGGCGCCCGAAGTCCTCCTGCAGCGGCACCACCTCGAACGGCCCGTTGTAGCGCTCCGCGGTCGGCGTGGCCAGCCCGACCGCCCGGCCCTTCTGCAGCAGTTCGATCATCACATCGACGCGGATGGTGGTGTACCGGATGTCGGGCGTGAAACCGCCGAACTGCTGGCAGGAGCCGACCGTGATCCGGTACAGCGGGCTGTCCACCGGCCGGGCGAACCACGCGTCGGAGGACAGGTCGCGCAGGCTCACCCGTTCGGAGCCGGCCAGCCGGTGCTGCCGGGGCAGGGCCACCCACCACGGCATGTCGGTCACTGTGGCCACCCGCACGTCACCGCTGACGACCATGGGCAGCAACGGGGTGTCGTACCCGAAAACCATGTCCACCGTGCCGGCGGTGAGCGCCTCGAAGGAGGCCGGCGGCTCCACCGTGCGCAGCTCGATGGACAGCCCGGGGAACGCTTCCTCGACCGCGGCGAGCGGGGCGCCCATCGGATGGTCCTCGGTGCCGAACCGCAGCCGGCGCTCCGCCCCGGGCTGGCTCATCGCCTCTTCCAGGGCATGCATCGCCTGGTCGACGTTGCGAGCCAGCGGCAGCATCCGCCGGCCGGATTCGGTGAGCACCACCGACCTGGTGGTCCGCTCGAACAGCGGGCCGCCCAGGTGGCGCTCGATCCGGCGGATCTGTGTGGACAGTGCCGGCTGCGGCACGCCGAGCCGGCTGGCCGCCCGGGTGAAATTCAGCTCCTCGGCCAACACCAGGAAGCAGCGCAGATGGCGGACCTCCAGATCCATAGCGTGACGGTATAGCGCGCTTCGCGAGGTTGGTATTTCCCGGGTCATCTTCCAGGCGTGACGCTAAGAACGCTCACTTCTGGGAGAGCTGGTCCCTTACCCCCTCCCCCAGGGGTCCGGCTCCTACCGGCACCAGAGGTACCCGGGTTCTCGGCGCGGAGAGGCCGTGGTTGCCGGCGGTGGTGACAATCACGCCGAGGCCTCGCCGCTCACCCGGCGAGGCCTCTGCGCCTGCCTTCGCACAGATCAGCCCGGGCCTGGCCGAGATCCGGCGAGCCACTGGGGTGATGGACGCCGGACGGGAGGCGTTGCCAGACTCGGCGGCATGGCCGCGACGCATGAGGTGACGAACCAGCCGCCGCCGCTCGCCGGGCATGACGTGTTCGGCACCGACCGCGCCCTGGTCGAGGGGCTCGACCGGCACGGCGCGGGCTGGGCGGCCGCCGAGCTGTCCGCGCTCGGCCGGCTGGCCGGCTCCGAGCAGGCCCAGGAGTGGGGTCGGCTGGCCAACGCCTACCCGCCGGTGCTGCGCACCCACGACCGGTACGGGAACCGGATCGACGAGGTCGAGTTCCACCCGGCCTGGCACGAGCTGATGACGGTCGCGGTCCGCGAGGGGCTGCACGCGGCACCCTGGCAGGCCGACGGCTCCGGCAACCACGTGCGTCGCGCTGCCGCGTTCTACGTCTGGTCCCAGGTCGAGGGTGGGCACGGCTGCCCGGTCTCGATGACCTACGCGGCCGTCCCCGCCCTGCGCGCCGAGCCGGCGCTGGCCGCCGACTGGGAGCCGGGGCTGGTGAGCCGCCGTTACGACCCGGGGCTGCGGCCCCCGATGACCAAGTCCGGGCTGCTCGCCGGCATGGGGATGACCGAGAAGCAGGGTGGCTCGGACGTCCGGGCGAACACCACCCGAGCGGTGCCGGAGCCGGACGGCTCGTACCGGCTGCTCGGGCACAAGTGGTTCTGCTCGGCGCCGATGTGCGACCTGTTCCTGGTGCTGGCACAGGCGCCCGGCGGCCTGACCTGCTTCCTGGTGCCCCGGGTGCTGCCCGACGGCGGCCGCAACGCGTTCCGCGTCCAGCGGCTGAAGGACAAGCTGGGCAACCGGTCGAACGCCTCCGCGGAGGTTGAGCTCGAGGACACCGTGGCCTGGCGGGTCGGTGCCGAGGGGCGGGGCGTTCCGACGATCATCGAGATGGTCCAGATGACCCGGCTGGACTGCGTCATCGGCGCGGCGGCCGGCATGCGGGCCGCCGTGGCGCAGGCGATCCACCACGCCACGCACCGTGCGGCGTTCGGCGGCCCGCTGCGGGACAAGCCGCTGATGCGCAACGTGCTGGCCGACCTCGCCGTGGAGGCCGAGGCCGGGGTGGCGCTGATGCTGCGGCTGGCCGCCGCGGTGGACGCCGGCGACGACCAGCACTTCCCGGGTGCGGGTGTCCCGCAGAATGAGGCGGCGTTCGGCCGGATCGCCACCACGGTGGCCAAGTTCTGGGTGTGCAAGCGGGCTCCGACCGTGGTGGCCGAGGCGCTGGAGTGCCTCGGCGGCAACGGCTACGTCGAGGACTCCGGGATGCCCCGGCTGTACCGGGAGGCGCCGCTGAACTCGATCTGGGAGGGTTCCGGAAACGTCATCGCGCTCGACCTGCTGCGTGCGATGGCCCGGCAGCCGGAGTCGCTGCCGGCGTTCCTGGCCGAGGTGGAGCTGGCGACCGGCGCGGACATCCGGCTGGATGCGGCGGTCAAGCGGCTGCGGGAGCAGCTCGGCAGCCCTGACGACATCGTGGTCCGAGCTCGCCGGGTGGCCGAGCTGATGGCACTGTGCCTGCAGGGCTCGCTGCTGGTCCGGTTCGCCCCGGCTGCCGTCGCCGACGCCTTCTGCGCCTCCCGGCTGGACGGCGACTGGGGGCACACCCTGGGCACCCTGCCGAGCGGCGTGGATGGTGGCGCGATCGTGGACCGGGCAGCACCTGAGTGATCGGGCCCGGGCGGTCGCGGCGAATTGCCGGGGGCGGGCGGGGCGGGGTCTGGTTACCGTTGCCTGGTGTTCACCACGCGGCCCGAGCTGGCCGGCACGTTCGGCATGGTCGCCTCGACGCACTGGCTGGCCAGCGCGGCCGGGATGGCGGTGCTGGAGGACGGCGGCAACGCCTTCGATGCGGCGGTGGCCGCCGGGTTCGTCCTGCAGGTCGTCGAGCCGCACCTGAACGGCCCCGGTGGTGAGGTGCCGGCCGTCTTCGCCACCGCCGCGGACCGCACCCCGACGGTGCTCTGCGGCCAGGGTGTCGCGCCCGCCGGTGCCACCACCGCGCACTACCGGCCGCTCGGGCTGGACCTGGTGCCCGGTGCCGGGCTGCTCGCCGCCACGGTGCCGGGCGCGGTCGGAGGCTGGCTGGCGCTGCTGCGCGACCACGGCACCAAGCGGCTGCGGGACGTGCTCGGGTACGCGATCGGCTACGCCGAGTCCGGGTACCCTGTCGCACCCGGCGTGGCCGCCACGGTGGCACGGATGACCGACGTGTTCCGCACCGAGTGGCCGACCTCGGCCCGGGTGTGGCTGCCGGGCGGCCGGCCCCCGGTGGCCGGCGCGCTGTTCGCCAATCCGGCGCTGGCCGCCACCTACCGGCAGCTGCTGATCGAGGCGGAGGCGGCGGGTGGGGGCCGCGAGCAGCAGCTCGACGCCGGGCTGCAGGCCTGGTACCAGGGCTTCGTCGCCGAGGCGATCGACGTGTTCGTCCGGACCGAGGTGATGGACGACTCCGGCCGGCGCCACGCCGGCGTGCTGACCGGCGCGGATCTGGCCGGCTGGCGGGCCGGCTACGAGCCGCCCGTGACGGCCGACTGGCACGGCTGGACCGTGTGCAAGGTCGGGCTGTGGAGCCAGGGGCCGGTGCTGCTGCAGCAGCTCGCGCTGCTCGGCGCGCTGGGCGAACTGCCGCCCCCGGGCAGCGCCGACCTGGTGCACCGGGTGGTCGAGGTGGCCAAGCTCGCGTTCGCCGACCGGGAGGCGTGGTACGGGGACAGCGCCGAGGTGCCGGCCGCCGAGCTGCTCGACCCGCTGTACGCGGCGCAGCGCTCGGTGCTGGTCGGCGACCAGGCGTCCCACCAGCTG
>JBKOWA010000583.1:0-6447 GCA_046724155.1 Actinomycetota bacterium | reverse complement strand
CCTCGGCACGGTCTTCTTGGTCCCGCCCTTCCTGGCGGGTCCGGCCCGGCCGGCCGGAGTGGCCCGGCTGCGCTTGGCCTCTTCCACGCTGCGCCGAAGCGCCTCCATCAGGTCCACGCCCTCGCTGCGCACCTCGGCCGGGCGGGGTGGTTGCTGCATCACGAGGCCGGCGGCCTTAGCCTCGACGAGGTGCTCCAGCGCCACCCGGTACCGGTCCACCTGCTCCTCGGGGTCCACCGCGCCGGTCAGCGTGTCGATGTAGGACTCGACCATCCGGACCTCCTGCGCAGGCAGCGGGGCGTCCTGGTCGAGGAAGGAGAACCGCGGCCGGCGCACCTCGTCGGGCCAGAGCAGCAGTTGCAGCACCAGGACCTGCTCCCGGGGCTGCAGCAGCGCCACCGACTCCCGGCCGCGTAGCGCCACCTTGACCACGGCGACCTTCCGGGTGCGCTCCAGCGCGGCGCAGAGCAGCCGGTACGGCCGGGTGTCGGGGCCGACCGGCTCGCAGTAGTAGCTGCGGGACAACCGGATCGGGTCGATGGTGTCCGCCTCGACGAAGCTGAGCACGTTGATCGACCGCCCGGTCGGCAGCGGCAGCGCGGCGAAGTCCTCATCGGTGAGCACGATGACCTCGCCGTTGGCCATCTGGTAGCCCTTGGCGATCTCGGCGAAGTCGACGTCCGCGCCGTCCACCTCGCACACCCGGCGGTACCGGACCCGGCCGCCGTCGGGGGCGTGCACCTGGTGGAACGCGATGCCGCGTTCCTCGGTGGCGGCGAACAGCTGGACCCGGATGGAGACCAGCCCGAACGAGATCGAGCCCTTCCAGATGCTCTGCATTCCGCCTCCCGGGCAGCCCTGCGCGGCCGCTGCATACCTGCCGGCAAGTCTCTCGCGTTCCGCGATCACATGCGAGACGGGTGCTCGGGCACGGCCGGCTGGCCACCGGCGCCCGGGCGGTTCGGCGTGCCGTGCGCACGACCAGGTCCGGTGCGGGGTTTGTGGCGGCCGCACCGGTGCCGGGCCATCATCAGCGTCGCGGGCGGCCTCGATGCGCCGTCGCCGGCCGCGACGTCGGCCGCCAGCGCGGCGTCTGGTGAGCCGATCCGGCGTCGACCAGCCCTGCTGGTGCCCAAGCACCGGCCGGACCGGCGAGGCGCCAGAGTACGGAACAGCCCAAGGTTTCCCCGGCCGAGACATTTGATCGTTGATCAGTAAATAGAGGACTGCGGGCCGCCGCGAACCCGCGCCTGGTGGAAACCGGACCCAGTGCCTCGGCTCGCCACGGAGGGCTGCTTCGGAAGAGGATGGAGCCGGTATCGTGCTACCAATTCGAACCGGTTGGCGGTAGTCGACCCGAAGCCTCCGATCCGCCCCGGTGCCGAGACCCCGCCTCCCCCTTTCGGATGGATACCCGAGATGACAAGGTCCTCCCCGCCCAGCCACGGATTCGAGACCGGACCCACCAAGCCGGCCCCGCGCAAGAAGCTCGGCGATGAGGTGGCGCAGTACCTGCGCGAAGCCTTGATGGCCGGCCGGTACCTGGCCGATCAGCGGCTCGGGGTGGAGGACCTGGCCGAGGAGCTGGGCGTGTCCACGATGCCGGTGCGCGAGGCGCTGCTGACCCTGGCCAACGAGGGGCTGCTGGTGGTCCGGCCGCGGCGGGGGTTCCGGGTGGTCCAGCTGGCGGTGCAGGACATCGAGGACGTGTACGACGTCCATGCCTATCTGTCCGGCCGACTTGCCGAGCGGGCCGCCGCCAATATCTCGGAGCGCACCGCGGGCACGCTCGTCGATCTGCAGCGGCGTATCGAGCGGGCGGCCGCTGGCAATGAGCCGTTGGCGGTGCTTGAACGGCTGAACTACGAATTTCACCGGGAGATCAACCGGTGCGCGAAGTCGCCCCGGCTGGAATGGTTCCTGCGGGCCGCGACGCGGTACCTGCCTCGGCACTTCTACGAAGACATACCCGAGTGGGCGGAGACCAGCACCCAGGACCACCCGGGGATCATCGAAGCGCTGGTCCGGCGCGACGGCGATGCCGCCCGGCAGCTCATGGCCCAGCATGTCGAGCGGGCCGGGGCGCTGGTAGTGAAATCCCTGCTGGCCCGCGGCTGGCCGCGCGGGCAGCAACCTTCCGCCGACCAGGCCCGTCCTGTCGACCAGGCCCGTCCTGTCGACCAGGCCCGTCCTGTCGACCAGGCCCGTCCTGTCGACGAGGACTAGCCCGCCGGTTGACGGCCGCAGGGCATGAGGAGGTACGCGTTGTCGACGCAGACGCCGCCGCTGGCCGACCTCACCGTGGTCGCGGTGGAGCAGGCCGTTGCCGCGCCGTTCGCCACCCGGCAGCTGGCCGACCTGGGCGCTCGGGTGATCAAGGTGGAGCCGCCGGGGCAGGGTGACATGGCGCGGCACTACGACCGCGCCTTCGGCGCCGTGTCCAGCTACTTCGGCTGGTTGAACCGTGGGAAGGAGTCGGTCTGCCTGGAGCTGTCCAGCCCGGACGGCCGGGACGTGCTGGCCGCCCTGGTGGCGCGGGCCGATGTGGTGGTGTGCAACCTGGCGCCGGACACCGCCGAGCGGTTGGACCTGGTCCCCGGCTCGCTGGTCGCCCGGCACCCCGGCCTGGTGGCGTGCGAGGTGCGCGGGTACGGCGCCGGCAGCGAGCGGGCCGGTGACCGGGCCTACGACCTGCTCATTCAGTGTGAGCTGGGGCTGGCGGACCTGACCGGCAGTCCCGGTGAGCCGGCCCGGGTCGGCATCTCGGTGGCCGACATCGCAGCCGGGATGTACGCGTTCTGCGGGGTGCTGACCGCGCTGTACTGGCGGCGGCTGACCGGCCGCGGGCAGGCGCTGTCGGTGTCGCTGTTCGATGCGCTGGCCGAGTGGATGTGCGCGCCGGCGTTCTACGCCTGGCAGACCGGCATCGTGCCGCGGCGCACCGGTGTGCATCACGCCACCATCGCCCCGTATGGCGCCTACCGGGTGCGGGACGGTGTGATAGTGCTGGGCGTGCAGACGCAAGCGCAGTGGCGGCGGCTGTGCCAGGGGCTCGGCCGACCGGACCTGCCGCTGGACCCGCGGTTCGCCGACAACGTCAGCCGGGTGGCGCACCGGGCCGCGCTGGACGAGGCCTTCGAGGCCGCGCTGCGCGGGCGCGACCGGGCGGAGGTGGCCGCGGTGCTGGCCGCGCACCGCATCCCGCACGCCGGCTACCGCACGGTGCAGGAGCTGCGCGCCGAGCTGGCCGGCGGCGCGGGGGACCGGCTGCGGCAGGTTCCCGGCCCGGGTGGCGAGGTCTGGGCGCTGCTGCCGCCGGTACGGTTCGGGGAGTTCCCGGCCCGGCTGGCGCCGGTGCCCGCGCTCGGCGAGCACACCGAGGCGGTGATGGGCGAACTGCGGCTGGGGCGCGCGGGGAGCTGACCGCGGCGAGAGCGAACCAGGGGAGCGGACATGTTCGAGTTGCCCGAGGCCGAGCAGGCGCTCGTCGACCTGGTGCGCCGGTTCGTCGACGACCGGGTGCGGCCGGTGGCCCGCGCGCTGGAACACGCCGACGAGTACCCGGAAGACATCATCGAGCAGATGAAGGCGATGGGGCTGTTCGGCCTCGCCGTCGAGGCGCCGTACGCGGAGCCTCAGGCGAGCGCGGCGGCGCTGGCGCTGGTGACCGAGGAGCTGTCCCGAGGCTGGATGAGCCTGGGCGGGACGCTCGGCGGGCACTCGGTGGTCTCCAAGCTCATCTGCCGGTTCGGCACCGACGACCAGCGTGCGCGGTACCTGCCGGCGATGGCCACCGGGTCGCTGCGTGCCACCATGGCGCTGACCGAGCCGGCCGGTGGGTCGGACCTGGCGGCCATCACCACGGTGGCCCGCCGGGACGGCGCCGGTTACCTGGTCAACGGCAGCAAGATGTGGATCACCAACGCGATGCGTTCCGGGCTGCTCGCGCTGCTGTGCAAGACCAACCCGCAGGCGTGCCCGCCGCACCGTGGCATCAGCATCCTGCTGGTCGAGAAGGATCCGGGCAGCACGACCGGCCCCGGCGTCACGGTGGGACCGGGCCTCGGCAAGCTCGGCTACCGCGGGGTGGAGAGCTGTGAGATCAATTTCGACGGCTGCCGGGTGCCGACCGGTGCGCTGCTCGGCGGCGCCGAGGGCCACGGCTTCCCGCAGATGATGAACGGCCTCGAGCTCGGCCGGATCCAGGTCGCGGCCCGCGCGGTGGGGGTGGCCCGGGCCGCGTTCGAGGACGCGCTGGCCTACGCTCAGCAGCGGGAGACCTTCGGCAAGCCGATCTGGCGGCATCAGTCGATCGGGAACCACCTGGCGGACATGGCCACCCGGCTGACCGCGTCTCGGCTGCTCATCCTGAACGCGGCGGAGCGCTTCGACCGGGGCGAGCGGGCCGACCTCGAGGCGGGAATGGCCAAGCTGTTCGCCTCCGAGGCCGCCATGGAGAACGCGCTCACCGCGATGCGGGTGCATGGCGCCTACGGCTACTCCACCGACTACGACGTCGAGCGGTACTTCCGCGATGCGCCGCTGATGATCGTCGGCGAGGGCACGAACGAGATCCAGCGCAACGTCATCGCCGCGCAGCTCGTCGCCCGCGGCGGGCTGGGAGACGGCCGCCAGCCGTGACCGCGCCCGCCTGCTGGGTCCGCTCTCGGCAGGCTGGCACCAACCAGCAACACCGGAACCACGTTCTCCTGGCCGAACGCCTCGGTCGGCTTCCGGTCGATGAGAGCGGACGCAGAACCGGTTTCTCCGGTGCGGTTGTCGACGACCCCGGGCATCCAGGCGTGCCGAGAGATGAACGCCGCCCGCGAGCCGGCCAGGCTCCGGATGAACACATCCGGACGAACCCCGGTCCCGGCCGGCTCGCGGCCTCAGGCGCGCTCCCCCTGCCCCTGCAAGCACAGTCTCTCCGGGCAACCGCCTCCGCACAAGATCAAACGCCAGGACAATCAGCACTTCGGAACGGGACAAGAACTGGACAACCCAGCCGGCTGCCAACTCGCGACCTGCTGCTCGCCGGACTGTCGCTTGACTCTCTTCGCTCACCGGGCCGATTCCCTGGTGGGCGGCTCGGCCGGTCACCTCCGGCACCGCGATGGCCGCCGCGCTGGTGGCGCCGTTCCTGATCGCCGCGGTCTTCCTGCACACCGCGGTGCTGCCGACCACAGCCGTCGAGGTCGAGGCCGATCCGCCGGGCAAGGGCCCGATCCAGGTGCTCCGCGGGTTCGTCGTCGGCGTTGACGACACGATGACCACGCTGCTCGACGAGGACGGCGAGGTGCATTTCCTGCTCAACCGGCACGTGGGTTCCAAGGCGCTGTGCCCGGACCCTACGGGGGCGCCGGCCAGCGTGGTGCAGGTCCATGACTGGCCGGTGGAGGAGACGGTGCTGCAATGGATCGCACCGCACCGGCGCGTCACCGCTGTCGACCCCCGCTGCCAGGGCCGCCCGACCCACCTCCCGTGATATCCCCTGCCCAGCTCCGGCCCGCCGGTGTGTATAGCTGGCCGCCGGAGCGGAACTCTGCGCAGGATGCTGCCGGTACAGCCAGGTGACCGCGGGGCCGTAGTCTGCCATTGGTAATGGCTGACTACCCGGCAACTCGCAATATCCGTCGTCGGATGGAATCCCGACTCAGCCCTCAGACGCCCGGTCTGCCAGGAACTGTGCCGCGGCTTACCCGATCGGGTCGCGCAGTCAGCCACGCATAGGGCACAGGCCCGCTCCCCTCAGTGGGGGAGTGGGCCCTCTGCCGTGCGCTTTTGCTGGTGGGCGATACTGGGATTGAACCAGTGGCCTCTTCCGTGTCAAGGAAGCGCTCTCCCACTGAGCTAATCGCCCGAGGCGGAGGCGGGAATCGAACCCGCGTACAGGGCTTTGCAGGCCCTTGCCTATGCCACTCGGCCACTCCGCCGATGTGCCCGAGGCGAGGGCCAACGGCGCCCGGGGGCGTACCCGCCGAGCGGACGACGGGACTCGAACCCGCGACCCTCACCTTGGCAAGGTGATGCGCTACCAACTGCGCTACGTCCGCACCAGCCACGACTGGTTGACGCCGTGACCTGCTGGGTGACTGTAGCCCACCCGGCGGGCCGCCTTCAAACCGACTAGCCCGCCGGACGCCCCGACAGGCCGGCGCAGCGGCGGACCCGGTCCAACTTGCCCTGGATCGTCGCCGCCTGGGTACCGGCCACCGGCACCGGCACCCCGCGGGCGTCGATCTTCGCGGGGGCGAACGTGCTGCGGACCACCCGGCCGGCCCGGAAGGTGAGGATCAGCACGCCGGTGTCGTTGGAGTACGCGTTGTCCCGCCACCACAGGAAGTTGCCGAGGCCGAAGCCGACATACGTCGAGTGCAGCCAGCCGGCACCGAGCAGCAGGTGCGCGTGGGTGCCCACCACGGCGTCCGCGCCGGCCGCGGCGAGGCG
>JBKOWA010000090.1:0-3065 GCA_046724155.1 Actinomycetota bacterium | reverse complement strand
CCCGCCGGTCCGCACCCCCGAGCAGGACGGACAGACCATGACCGCCATCTCCACCGCCACCGACCGCGTCACCACCCCGTTCACCGCCCGGTCCACCGCCGCGGAGGTCCTGGCCGGGATCGACCTGTCCGGCCGGCGCGCCGTCGTGACCGGCGCGGCATCCGGCATCGGCGCCGAGACCGCCCGCGCGCTGGCCGCCGCCGGCGCCCAGGTGACCCTGGCCGTCCGCAACCTCCAGGCCGGCGCGCGGACCGCCGCCGACATCACCGCCAGCACCGGCAACCCGCAGGTCCGGCCCGCGCCGCTGGACCTGGCCGACCCGGCGTCCGTCGCCACGTTCGTCGCCGGCTGGGACGGCCCGCTGCACATCCTCGTCAACAACGCCGGGGTGATGGCCGCCCCCGAGACCCGCACGCCGCAGGGCTGGGAGCTGCAGTTCGCCACCAACCACCTCGGCCACTTCGCACTCGCCACCGGCCTGCACCCCGCCCTCGCCGCAGCCGGCAGTGCCCGCGTGGTGTCGGTCAGCTCCAGCGGGCACCTGCGCTCGCCGGTCGTCTTCGACGACATCCACTTCCGGCAGCGCGGGTACGACCGGTGGCTGGCCTACGGCCAGTCCAAGACCGCCAACGTGCTGTTCGCCGTCGAGGCAGCCCGCCGCTGGGCCGCCGACGGCATCGCCGTCAACGCCCTGATGCCCGGCGCGATCCACACCAACCTGCAACGGCACGTCACCGCGGAGGAGCTCACCCGGGTGCGCAACACCAGCGGCCCGGCGATCCCCTGGAAGACCATCGAACAAGGCGCCGCGACCTCCGTGCTGCTCGCCGCCTCACCGCTGCTGGACGGCATCACCGGCCGCTACTTCGAAGACTGCAACCAGGCCGAACCCAGCCAGCCCGGCGACTACCGCCGCGGCGTCGCCAGCTACGCCCTCAACCCCGAGGCCGCCGCCCGCCTCTGGCACCTCTCCACCCAAACACTCGACCTCTAACCCTCAGTTCCGCAACTGAGCAGATCCAGGGCGCCGCGTCGAGGAGGGAAGCCGCTGGTCGGGGTACCCGCTCGTCGGCACTTCGCCCCGAACGCGACAGGCGATCGACATCACAACATATACACAGGTTGTTATAGTGATCAACCACTATGATGACAACTCTCTAAAAAGGTAGGACACTTTGTCGATATATTGAGATACCTGATGCGCTCACGGCCCGAGGCGATGCCAGCCGGCGCTGTGCCGACCCGGCCAACCGCCGAGGCGGATGCAGCCCTGATCGTGGTGACCTCCCGCCGGGAGCAGGTACCACGGCGAGGTGCGCCTGGGCGGGCAGCGCATGCGGGTGGGTCACCCGGTCGAGGCCGCCTGGTCGAACGGGGCCGGGTAGCCAGCACGGCAGCGACAAGCTCGTCGATGACGTTGCGGTAATATAGCTGAGCAGATATGTTCGACGGGTGCCCAGTATGTTCGACGTTCTCGCCGAGCCGAGCCGGCGCCGCATCCTGGAGCTGCTGCGGGAGCGGCCCCGGCTGGTCGGTGAGCTGACCAGCCAGCTCGGGCTGTCCCAGCCCGGCACGTCCAAGCAGCTGCGGGTGCTCCGCGAGGCCGGCCTGGTGCAGGTCCGGCAGGACGCGCAGCGCCGGTGGTACGAGCTGCGGCCGGAGCCGCTGGCCGAGGTGGACGCCTGGCTGGCGCCGTTCCGGCGGATGTGGGCGGACCGGCTGGACGCCTTGGAGCGGCACCTTGACCAGATGCCCGACACAGACCCCGCGAAGGAGGTCGCACCGTGAACGGAAGCTTGCACACCGCCGACGGACGGTCGGTGCTGCGGTTCGAGCGCCGGCTCGCCCACCCCGTGGAGAAGGTCTGGCGGGCGATCACCGAGCCGGCCGAGCTGGCCGCCTGGTTCCCGGCCCAGCTCGTGGGAGAGCGCGCCCCGGGCGCGAAGATCCGCTTCGTGTTCCCGGCCGAGGGCTCGCGAATCCCGGACCGCGAGGGGTCGCCGGTGGACGACCGGCTGGCGGCCGAGGCCGGCGACGGGGCAACGGGCGACCAGGCGCCGACCCAGGAGGGCGAGATCCTGGAATACCGGCCGCCCCGGCTGTTCGCCTACACCTGGGGCGACTCGGTGCTGCGCTGGGAGCTGCGCCCGGACGGGCCGGGCTGCCGGCTGCTGTTCAGCCATACCTTCCTCGACCGGCCGTTCGCGGCGAGCTACGCCACCGGCTGGCACGGGTGCCTGGACGCGCTCGAGCGGCTGCTCGCCGGCCGGCCAGCCGCGGCACCGGCCAGCGACCCGGCCGACACCCGGGCCTACCGGACGCGGCACGAGGCGTACGTGGAGGTGTTCGGCCTGCTCGGCGGGTACGTCGAGCAGGCCGCGGACGGCTGGCTGGTCCGGTTCGAACGACTCTTCCCGTACCCGCCGGACCGGGTGTGGGCGGCACTGACCGGCGGAGCTGAGCCGGTGACCGGCGCGTCAGCCCCGCAGGCGGCCCCCGTAGCGGCCACGGCCGAGCATGCTCCGCCCGGGCCGGTCACCGAGGCGCGTGCCGGCGTTGCCCTGGCGTACCGGGCCGACACGGGCGAGGTGCGCTGGGCGCTGTCGCCGGGTCCGGGTGGCACCCTCGTCGTGCTCTGCCAGCAGGTGCCGGCGGCCGGCCGGGTGGCTGCCCTGGTTGGGTGGCACCGGCGGCTGGAGGAGCTAGCCGGCGAGCTGACCGACGGCACCACGGCACCAATGCCGGAGCCGGCGGTCCTGCGCACCCGCTACGCCGAGCAGCTGGAACAGCACGCCGACCAGGCGGGCCGATAACCCGAGCAGGCTGTCCGCCTCGAAGGCGCACCGCATGGCCCTCGAACAGTCACCGCAGGTGGAGTGGGCGGCCCTGGCAGCGTGGGTCGGTAACGGTGATCCGCCGGTGCGGTGCGATCCACTGCAGCGCGGTCTCCTCGACCGGCCAGTCATGGACCGCCACCAGGCCGACCGGCGGCCGGCCCGGGTCCGGGCACAGTGTCTTCGACAGCACCTGCTGGTTGGGCAGGAAGTGCACCGCGCCGTTCTCGT
>JBKOWA010000236.1:0-4213 GCA_046724155.1 Actinomycetota bacterium | reverse complement strand
GGATCTTGATGGTGGTCGACTTCCCGGCGCCGTTCGGCCCCAGAAAACCGAAGGTCTCGCCCTGGTGCACGTCGAAGTCGATCCCGCGCACCGCCTCGATCTCGCCATACCGCTTGGCCAGCCCGCGCACGGACACCGCCGGCTGGCCCGCTGGGGATGCGCTCCCCGACACGGTGGCTTCCGTTCCGGTGGCAACTTCTGCCATCTAGTTGGCCCCCTCCCACCTGCTCACCGGACTGTCGGCTTCGACCAGGGTACGAGCGGGCTCGCCAGCCGGGTCAAGCCAATTCGCCGACTATCGTAAAGCTATCGGCGACAGATCGAACGGTCTTCGGTGCATGTCCGCCACCCGTCGCCTCGGCTGGATGTGGCGGGCCGGCTGCCGTGCGCCCCCCGGTCGCGAAGCGGGATCATGGCTGGGACCCGTGGAGCGTGGAGGTGGCCCGTGGAGCCTGGAGGTAACACAGCCGTGCCGTCGCGTGACGCTGTGACCGTCGGGGACCCGGTGACCATCGAGGATCCGGCCCGGTACGTGGACCCGTTCATCGGCACCCAGGCCGGTGGCATCGACTTCGGCCACGGTGGGGGCGCGGCGAACACCTTCCCGGGTGCCACCACGCCGTTCGGCATGGTGCAGTTCAGCCCGGACACCGAGGTGCACCAGCACGGCGGGTTCCGGTACGAGGACGGCCGGCTGAAGGGCTTCAGCCTGACCCACCTGTCCGGGCCCGGCTGCGACGACCTCGGCAACCTGCCGCTGCTGCCGGTGCTGGGCGACGAGCCGGTGGCGCCGCTGGCGTTCTCGCACGGCAACGAGGAGGCCGGCCCGGGGTACTACCGGGTCGCCCTGGACAACGGCGTGACGGTGGAGCTGTCGGCGACCACCCGCAGCGGGATCGCCCGCATCAGCTACCCGCCGGGCCGGTCGGCCGGGCTGGTGGTGGACGCCGGGCGGGCGGTGAACCCGGCGACCGGCGAGATCGTGGCCAGCGCCGGCGGGCTGTCCGGGCACACCGACTCCGGCGGCTTCTGCGGCGCCGGCAACCGTTACCGGCTGTTCTTCCGGCTCACCTCGGACACCCCGTTCCGGGCCGACCCGGCCGAGGGCCAGCGGCTGACGCTGCACTTCGAGGGGCAGCCGGGCACCGTGACCGTCCGGATCGGGCTGTCCTACGTGGACGTGGAAGGCGCCCGCCGCAACCTCGCCGCCGAGCAGGCCGGCCGCGGCTTCGACGAGATCCGGGCGGCCGCCCGGGAGCGGTGGAACGGGCTGCTCGGGCGGGTCGCGGTCAGCGGCGGGACCTCCGACGAGCGGGTGGTCCTCTACACCGCGCTCTACCACGCGATGGTCCACCCGAACGTGTTCAGCGACGTGACCGGCCGGTACCGCGGCTTCGACGGGGCGGTGCACCGGGTGCCGGACGGGCACGCGCAGTACGCCAACTTCTCCGGCTGGGACGTCTACCGTTGCCAGGTCCAGCTGGTCGCGCTGCTGGCCCCGGACATCGCCGCCGACATCGCCCAGTCGGCCGCGAACCAGGCCGCGCACGCCGGCTACTGGGACCGCTGGACGGTGGCCAACGACGGCACCGGCGTCATGGTCGGCGACCCGCTGCACATCGTGGTGTCGTCCATCTTCGCCTTCGGCGGCACCGGGTTCGACGCGGTCCGCGCGCTGCGGCTGATGGTGGCCGGGTGCACCGACGACCGGGAGCGGCCCGGGCACCGGGCCTACCAGGCGGCCGGCTACCTGCCCGAGCCGACCCGCGGGGTGTGGGGCTCGGTGTCCACCGCGCTGGAGTACTACGCCGCGGACTTCGCGGTGGCCCAGCTGGCGGCCCGGCTCGGCGACGCGGCGACGCACGAGCACTTCCAGTGGCGGGCGCAGGGCTGGCGGCACCTGGTCCACCCGGGCTCGGGCTACCTGCAGCCCCGGTCCGCCGACACCGGCTGGTCGCCGTTCCGGCCCACCCAGACCGAGGGGTACGTCGAGGGCAACGCCGCGCAGTACGCCTTCAGCGTCCCGTGGAACCTGCGCGGACTGTTCGACGCCATGGGCGGTGACGCCGCGGTGCTGCCCCGGCTGGAGGAGTTCTTCACCGAGCTGAACGCCGGGCCGGACCGGCCGTACGCCTACCTCGGCAACGAGCCGACGCTGCACACCCCCTGGCTGTTCTGCTACGCCGGAGCGCCGTACCGCACCCAGGAGGTGGTCCGCCGGGTGCTGACCGAGCTGTACCGGGCGGCACCCGACGGCCAGGTCGGCAACGACGACCTCGGCACGCTGTCCAGCTGGGCGGTGTGGGCGATGCTCGGCATGTACCCGGTGGCGCCGGGCCGGGCCGAGCTGGTGCTGGCCAGCCCGGCCTTCGAGCGGGCCACCATCCGGCGCGGCAACGGGGTCACCATCGAGGTGGCGGCCCGGGGGGCCGGCCGGACCCGGCGGTACGTGCGGGCGCTGCGGGTCAACGGCGCGCCCTGGTCCCGGCCGTGGCTGCCCGAGTCGTTCGTGGCCGGCGGCGGGCGCCTGGAGTACGAGCTGTCCGGGCACGCCGACCCGTCGTGGGGGAGCGCGCCGGAGGATGCCCCGCCCTCGTTCGACTACCGCGGCACCCCGGCCGCGCTGGCGGTGCATGCCGGCAACCGGGGGATCTCCGACGAGCTGCACCCCGAGGCCGCCGACCTGGACCTGACGGGCTTCGCGTACTCGGCGCAGGCGCTGGCCGCGGCCGGCCTGACCCCCGGCGGGCAGCTGACGGTGGACGGCCTGACCTACACCTGGCCGGTCTCCGGAGGGCCGGACAACGTGGTGGCGTTCGGCCAGGTGCTGGACCTGTCCGCGGCCCCGCCGGGCGCGAGCCGGCTGGGATTCCTCGGCGCGGCCACGCACGGACCCGCGGCCGGCACCATCCTGCTCCGCTATGCCGACGGCTTGGTGCAGCGGGCCGCCATCGGGTTCTCGGACTGGACGCTGTCCGCCGGCCGGGACGAACCGGCGTTCGGCAACCTGGTGGCGGCCCGGATGCCGTACCGCAACCGGCACGGCGGCGGCCGGGACCCGGCGACCACCTACGTGTTCGCCACCGCGGCGGTGCCGCTGGAGGCGGACCGGCGGCTGGTGTCGGTCACCCTGCCCTGGGGGGTGCCGAGCGGCCGGCTGCACGTGTTCGCGGTGGCCGCTGACCTATGAACAAGTACGAGGAGGGTGGATCGTGGATGCCATGGCGAGTTACCGGCGCAGAGCTGCGGCAGAACGGCTCTTACACCCACCGCAGTGGCGGGTGCGGTGGCTTGTCAGCGCTCGGTGGCTGCCTGGAAGCTGACCAGGGCGGCCAGCAGCGCGTGCTGGTCCTCGTGGGGCATCGAGGCCAGCACCCGGCCGATCTCGGCCCGGCGGGCGGAACGCATGGTGCCCAGCAGGGAGTGGCCGTCAGGGGTCAGGCTCAGCACCACCTCCCGCCGGTCGGTGCGTCCCGTGCTGCGGCTGATCAGCCCCGCGGCCTGCAGCCGGTCGCACAGCCGGCTGGCGGAGGAGGGGATCGAGCCCAGCTCCTCGGCGAGCCCGTTCAGGTTGATCTCGCCCAGCCGCTCCACCGCGAGCAGCGCCCGCAGCTGGGAGCTCGACACCGGTTGCCGCGTCGACTCCTGAGCCCGCCCCCAGACGACAACCAGCGCCTCGGCGGCTGTCTCGATCGCTGCTGACAGCTCCACCGGGCTGCGCTCCCAGTAGGCAGATTGGATTGTGTGTTCTCCACTCGTGCACTGACCGCCGGAGAGGTTACAGACCCGATCGGTCGCCTGGCTGCTGCGTTCGTCTGCAGTTCGTCGGTAGTGGTTGGTCGGTGCTGCGGGGCCCATCACCGCGAGCGTGCCACGCCTGTCGACCGGCCGCATGCGATGGCAAGACGATACGTGATACTCCCATATCGGGTCGTCGCGGCGAGTGTCAGCCCCGGCCCGGCCGGCATCCGGGTTGCGGTGCCCAACCGGGTCTACCAGGGACCGGCCAGCTCAGGGATCGGTCATCATCCCGAGGGGCCGGAGTCCTTGTCCTTGTTCGTGGTGGAGATCCGGCGCCGGAGGCGGACCTGGGTTTCCGGGCCGCGGGTGGCCTCCGGGCCGGGGGCGGCGGCGGTACCGCCCTGCTCGGTCCCGCCGCCGTGTCCCGTTGCCGCGCCATGCGGCGCGGACGCCTGCGTGTCCCCCCCTTGAG
>JBKOWA010000385.1:0-3751 GCA_046724155.1 Actinomycetota bacterium | reverse complement strand
TCCCGGCGCTGACCACCGCACCGACCGCCATTCCCGTCGCCACCGCGCCGACCAGCCACGGCCACTGCCGCGGCGGCCTGTCCCCGCGGACGGCCGCGGCCGCGCGGTGCGCCCGGCGGCGGGCCTCGGCCAGCCGCGGAGATGCCTCGTCCATCGCTCTCTCCAGCAGCACGACGGCCTCTTCGCGAGCCTTGTCCAGCAACGGCGCGGCCTGGTCCTTGCCCTTCTCCATCAGCGTGCCGGCCTGGTCCTTCGCCTTCTCCAGCAGCGGCCCGCTCTGCTCGCGGGCCCGTCCCAGCAACGGCCCGGCCTGGGTGCGAGCCTGCTGGGCCGCCTGCTGCGCCCGAGCAGCCGCCTGCTGGGCAGCCGCACTCGCCCGGGCGGCGGCGTCGCGGGCCTTGCCGGCCGCCACCTCGGTTGGTGTGCGCTTCATCGCCTGACCTCCCGGTCGCGGGTTCTCTCCTGGTCGTACCCGGAGGCCGCCGCTGTAACCCCTGGCGATGTTCGTGCCACTGAACGGTGCGGACCGGTACGTGATCCCACCGCTGGATGAAAGCCGTTCGGAAAACCGTGTTGAGTCAGCAGTGATCAAGACTCTGACCTGGCCTGATACAAATCTGATCTCGACGTGCCGCATGGTTCCGAGCGGCTTCGATGACCCCCGGAAGGGAGCGGCGCATGTGTGGCCTGTTCGGGTTGGCTCGTCCGGAGAAAGCGACCGGCCGCCAGGTCACCACCCGGGCGTTGCTGATGCTCGGCCGGCTGGCCGAGGAGCGCGGGGTGGACTCGGCCGGCCTGGCGTTGTGGCCAGCCGCCCAACCCACCACCGGGCCGGTGGACCGGCCGGCGGACCGGCCGGATGTGAACGTGGACGGCTGGCGGGTGGTCAAGCAGGTCGGGCCGTTCGGTGAGCTGCGGCTGCGGGACATCCGCCCGGCGCTGGACACCGCCCGGGTTGTGCTCGGCCACACCCGGCAAGCCACCCAGGGCGACGTCCGCCGGCTGGTGAACGTCAGCCCGCTGGCGACCGGCGGCCTGCTCGGCACCCACAACGGCGATGTGACGGCCGTGCCGCTGCGCGAGCGGTACCAGCTGCCCGAGCCGGCCGGCGAGACCGACAGCGAGCTGATCTTCGCGGCGCTCGATGCTGCCTCCGACGAGGCGGCCATGCTGGACGTGCTGTCCGGGCTGGAGGGCCGCGCCGCCCTGGTCTGGGCGGACCGGCGGAACCCGGAACGGCTCTGGCTGGCCCGGGCTGCGCTGTCGCCGCTGGCGGTGGGGGTGACCACCGGCGGCGACCTGCTGTGGGCGTCGAACCCGGACTGGCTGCGGCGGGTGAGCGCCAGATGCGGGCTGGCGCTGCACTGCGGCGGCCTGACGCTGGTGCCCGAGGGCACGCTGCTGGCGTTCGACATCCGCGGCCGGGTGCGGTTCGCCGGCAGCGCCCACTTCACCCCGCGTCCCCGGGTGAGCGATCTCGGGCTCGGCTGGGCCATCTGGCGCGGCTTCGGTACCGCCGACCGACTCGCCGACCAGGCCGGCCTGCGCAGCCCGGCCGCCCTCGGCGCGACCGGCTTCCCGGTCGACCGGCCGGAGCGTCCCGCCGCCTGATCGGCTGACCAGCTGATCGAGCCCGCTCTGCCCGACTGCCTGCTCTCCCACCACCGGCCGCTGCGATCCGGCCGCCGGCTCCGTCACCTGGTCCACCCGTTCGGGTGGTTCCACAGGTCAACCGGCCCGGCCCCACGCGCGTCTGGGATGCTGCCCAGACTTGACCGCGCCGGGTGCCCGGACCGGCCGGTGCGGAGGCTCTCCCATGCAGTTCAAGGCCGTACCCGCTCTCGTCTGTGCGCTGGTCGTCGGTTGCCTGCCAGCCGCGTTCGGCCCGCCGGCGGAGCCGGTGCCTGATCGACCGATCGCAGCCTTGCATCTGCTCGGCGCGCCGGCCGGCACCCGGGCGGCCGATCGTGCCGCCCGGCCGGCCCGGCTACCGGTGCGACCCGGGGCGACACCAACCAGGGCGCTGCCACGGCAGCCGATCACCACGTTCCGCACCCGCGGCAGGGTGATCGCGCTGACCTTCGATGACGGGCCGGACCCGCGGTGGACGCCGGCGGTGCTCGACCTGCTCCGGCAGTACCATGCGCGCGCCGTGTTCTGCGTGGTCGGCCTGCACGTCGCCGCCCACCCCGAGCTGGTGCGCCGGATCGCCCGCGAGGGCCATGCGCTGTGCGACCACACCTGGACCCATGACGCGCATCTGGCGCGCCGGCCCGCGGCGGTGATCGCGGACGAGATCGATCGCACCGCAGGGGCCATCACCCGGGCCGCCGGCGTCGCGCCGCGGTACTACCGGGCACCGGCCGGCCACTGGAGCCCGGGCGTCATCGCGGTGGCGCGAGCCCGCGGCCTCGCCCCGCTCGGCTGGTCGGTGGACCCGAAGGACTGGTCCCGCCCAGGCACCCAGGCGATCATCGACGGGGTGCTCGCCAACGCCGCGCCCGGTGCGGTGGTGCTGATGCACGACGGCTACGGCCAACGCGCCGAGAGCGTGGCGGCGCTGCGGGTGATCCTCGCCCGCCTTGCCGCCCACGGCTACCGCTTCGACACACCGCAGTAGCGCACTACAACCGACAGCGACGCTGAGGACAGCGCCATCGACCCTGGGCCATCGACCCTGGGCTCTGCTGGGCGTCGGCAGGGGTGCGCTCGCGGCAGCCGTACGTAGGTTGCGGCCCGGGCCGGGGTGAAGGCACTTTGGCGGTTCCCCGCGGGTCGCGTATGCTGGCCCAGCGCCCAACGGAGGCGAGGGGTGCAGGGCTGGTCGGATACGGTTGGTAGGGTCATGCAGCGATGTGCGACCATGCATCGGATCCGGCTCGGTCAGCGCCCCCATCGTCTAGAGGCCCAGGACGCCGCCCTTTCAAGGCGGTAGCACGGGTTCGAATCCCGTTGGGGGCACGCACCAGCAGGCCATACGCATGGCCCCGTAGCGCAGTTGGTTAGCGCGCCGCCCTGTCACGGCGGAGGTCGCGGGTTCGAGTCCCGTCGGGGTCGCCACCCACCCTGCGGCCGGCATGATCGGCCGCACCGGCCAGGTAGCTCAGTTGGTACGAGCGTCCGCCTGAAAAGCGGAAGGTCGGCGGTTCGACCCCGCCCCTGGCCACGAGCTGGCGAACGCTGCTCGCTGACCTTCGGTCAGCTTCGCCGTGGCCGCGGTATCTACTCCGGGGCCGAGCCCCGGACACCCCACGAGACCGTGGTTCTGTTGGGCCCGGAAGGCGGAACTCCCACAGAGGCCGATCACCCTGCGGCCAGCCGTTCGCCCAGTGATCAGCTCGTTTCCGGCTGCACCTGGAGCTCCGAGGACAAGTCGGGCAAACGTATATCGAGGCCGCGCAGTGTTCGCCGGTGTGTTCCGCGCCCTCTGGTGTTGGCCAGGATCATCGAGCCGACCAGACCATCGAACACACGCCGCCACAAAACAAACTCGCTTAACTTAGTGGCATTGCGGGTTACACGCGACCCAGGACAGACAGCACGAATTGTCCCAGACCACTTCCCGGATGGTAGTAGACGTATTTGTGGCCGACTCGCACCTGAAGCTCGTTGAAGAGGTCGACGTTTCCTGGGATCAACTCGTCGTCTTTTTCTGCCGGTCCGATCACAGCCAAGCAATCCTGAGCCAACGGTAGGGCGGTACCATGAGAGTCCCCAATGGCCGCGTTTGGCTCGACGACTGGGTTGTTGC
>JBKOWA010000324.1:0-3743 GCA_046724155.1 Actinomycetota bacterium | reverse complement strand
GGTCGGGGCGACCCTGCTGCGCCGGCTGAACGGGGTGCTGCCGCCGGACGTGCGGGTGCGGGCGGTGGCTGCGGCGCCGGACGGCTTCGACGCGCGGTTCTCGGCGCTGTTCCGCCGGTACGAGTACCGGGTCACCGATGCACCGCACGGGGCGGACCCGCTGCGCCGGCACGACACGCTCGCCTGGCCGCGCCCGCTGGACCTGCGCGCCCTGAAGGCGGCCAGCGTCGCGTTGCTCGGTGAACACGACTTCGCGGCGTTCTGCCGCCGGCGGGAGGGCGCCAGCACGGTCCGCCGGCTGCTCCGGCTGGACTGGGCCCGCCTGGGCGCTGCGCGGCCGGACAGTGGGGATCGGGACGGCGCGGACCGGGACGGGGGGCCGGTAAGCGCGCAGCCTGAGGCCAACGAAGGGGACCGGGAGACGGGCGGGGTGCTGACGGCCACCGTCGAGGCGGATGCGTTCTGCCATTCGATGGTCCGCAGCCTGGTCGGCGCGCTGTTGGCGGTCGGCGACGGGCGCCGGCCACCGGAGTGGCCGGCCGGGCTGCTGCGGTCGGCCCGGCGGGCGGACGCCGTGACGGTGGCACCGGCGCACGGGCTGACCCTGGTACACGTGGCCTACCCGCCCGACGATCAGCTCGCGGCGCGGGCCGCCGAGACCCGCCAGCGCCGGGTGCCGCACCCGGGGTAAGGCCCGCCCACGATGCCCGGATCGCTGCGGGGCCGGGTCGCACCAGGGCTGAGCGCCGGGCCCTTGCGGACACTAACCGCCAGACATGCCCAAACGGGCAGGAAACCCCGCGGCGCGGTCCCGTTACGCTGTCGCGATGAGACCGCGGACGCTGTGGCTCGCCGCCGTCGCGGCTGCCGTGCTGGCCGGGTCCGGCTGCACGACGGTGGTCAGCGGCGCCGGACGGCCGGCGGACAGCACCGACAACCCGGGCCGGCCCACCGTGACGCCCTCGCCCACCGCAGAACCCAGCCCGCAGGTCAAGCTGCTGCGCGGCAAGGTGCGGGAGGCGCACCGGCTGGCCGGCGTGGTGCAGCGGCCGGACGTGATCTTCCCGGAGTTCGACCGCGCCTGCGCGCCGCGCGGCACGTACTACAACCTCGAGTCGCTGACCGCGTTCGGCGGCGTGTTCCCGGACAGCATGATCCCGGCGCTGCGCAAGGGCGGCTACCGCACCGGGTACGCCCAGTGCCGGGCGTTCGGCACCAGCCGGTCGCTGATCGCCGCCGCGCTCGAGATGCGGGACCCCGCGGCGTGCGTCCGGGCGGCCCGTGACCTCGCCATGGCGCTGCGCGGCAAGGGTGCGCTGATGGTCGGCATCCGCGGCCTTCCCGGCGCCTACAGTGTGGAGGAGCTGAACCGGAAGGATCCCAGCGACCCGACGAAGCGGACCAACCTGGTGCAGCAGATCGTGCCCCGGGGATCGGTGCTCAACTACGTGTGGTCCCGCTCGCCGGACCTCAGGGCCGGCCGGGACGCTGCGGCCCGGGTGCTCCGCGGGCAGCTGGACCGGCTGAAGAACTTCCAGGTCACCCCCGCGGACCGGCTGCCCGATCTCGACGACGACCCGCAGGGTCTGCGGGCCAGGCACGCGCAGCTGGCGGGCGCGGTCACCGCCGAGAACGGCGGGTACGCCCTGCCGGGCTACCTGGCGATGGCGGAGGACGTTGCGTTCGAACGGGACCTGCTGACCAGGGACGGGCTCGCCGAGTACTTCTTCGCGGGCGCCACCAACGAGGAGACCGGGCGGTACGTCTACCGTGGCGTCGGGCTGTACCAGCTCCGGGACGAGGCGGCCGCCCGGGACGTGGTGGCCCAGTTCGCCGCCCTGGACAAGCGGATCACGCAGCAGATAAAGATCCTCAGCGTGGAGGGCGTCCCGCCCGGCTCGTTCTGCTTCGCCAAGGGTGACCAGTTCGGCCAGATCGACCAGCGCTGCTTCTTCCACAGGGGTTCGCTGGCGGTGCAGGTCGACGTCACCGGGGCCACCCGGACGTTCACCGAGGTCACCGAGCTGGCCAAGCTGGTGCGGGCCCAGATCGGCAAGCTGTGATCCGGCTGGTCCGCGTTTTTGCCGTGCCGGCGGCCGGCCAGGTATCGTGGCGTGCTGGTATGCGCGGCGTGTCGCCACGGGTCCCGCGGGGGTTACCTGCGCCCGAGCCAGCTCCGCCGCCCCGAGTATGTCCACGCAAAACGAGAAGGCAGATCTGTGCGCACCTACAGCCCCAAGCCCGGCGATATCTCGCGTCAGTGGCACGTGATCGACGCGAGCGATGTCGTCCTCGGGCGGCTCGCCAGCCAGGCCGCCATCCTGCTCCGGGGCAAGCACAAGCCGTACTTCGCACCGCACCTGGACACCGGTGACTTCGTGGTGGTCGTGAACGCCGCGAAGGTGGCGCTGTCCGGCAACAAGCGGGAGAGCAAGTTCGAGTACCGGCACTCCGGCTACCCCGGCGGCCTGCGTCGCCGCAGCTACGGGGAGCTGCTGGACAGCCGGCCGGAGCGGGTGGTGGAGCGCGCGGTGCGCGGGATGCTCCCGAAGAACTCGCTGGGACGCCAGATGCTGCGCAAGCTGAAGGTGTACGCGGGGCCGGAGCACCCGCACGCAGCCCAGAAGCCGCAGCCGTTCGAGATCACGCAGGTCGCGCAGTAAGCGCGCCTGACCTGGAGTAGGAGATATCTGGCGTGACCACTGTCACCACCGAACCGGACAGCACGCAGCACCCGGCTGACACGGCGGTCCCCGCGGCGGCGGCCGGCCCGTCCCGGCAGCCGGCGCCGCACGGCACCCCGAAGCCGATCGTGGGCCGCCGCAAGGAGGCCGTGGTACGGGTGCGGCTGATGCCCGGCACCGGCAACTTCTCGCTGAACGGCCGCAGCCTCGAGGCGTACTTCCCGAACAAGGTGCACCAGCAGATCGTCAAGGAGCCGCTGGTCACCGTGGACAAGGTCGAGGCGTACGACTGCTTCGCGAACCTGCGTGGCGGCGGCGTCTCCGGTCAGGCCGGTGCGCTGCGGCTGGCCATCGCCCGGGCGCTGGTCAGCCTCGAGGCCGACGACCGGCCGGCGCTGAAGAAGGCCGGCTTCCTGACCCGGGATCCCCGGGTGGCGGAGCGGAAGAAGTACGGGCTGAAGAAGGCGCGCAAGGCCCCCCAGTACTCCAAGCGTTGACGCAGCACTCCACACGCTGACGCACGGCGAACCGAGAGCAGGCGGCTCGCACCGGCCGCCTGCTCTCGGATGTCTGTCCACGATGCCGTGGCTCGCCCGGCCCGCAGCGTTCGGTCGGTGCTGCCCGCGACCGTTCGCCTGCGGTGCATAATCGACATTCCGCCGCGCTGCGGCCCACCGTCAACCGCACCGGGCGAACCGCACCGGGCGAACCGCACCGGGCGAACCGCACCGGGCGAACCGCACCGGGCGAACCGCACCGGGCGAACCGCACCGGCCCGGGCGTGTGTGGCCGGGCCGGCTGTGTAGCTGGCGGGCTGTGTGGCCAGGCCGGCTGTGTAGTCGGGCGGACTGTGTAGTCCGGCAGGCTGTGTGGTCGGGCAGGCTGGGGGCAAGGGTAGGGGCAGATCCGCACCGGGGCGCCTTGGGTCGAGATGCGGGGGCGTCGAAGGGTGCGCCAGATCCGGCAGGAGGGCATTGAGGATGAGCCGGCTGTTCGGGACCGACGGTGTCCGAGGGCTCGCGAACGGCGACCTCACCCCGGAGTCGGCCACCGCGGTGG
>JBKOWA010000127.1:0-3470 GCA_046724155.1 Actinomycetota bacterium | reverse complement strand
GTCGCTGGCGGTCGCGCTGGCCCCGGACGGGATCGGCGTCGCCGCGGTCGCGCCCGGCTTCGTCCGCACCGAGATGGTCGCGTCCATCCTGGCCGGCCCGCGCGGGGACGCGATCCGGGCGCAGAGCCCCTACGGCCGGGTCGCCGAGCCCGCCGAGATCGCCGCCGCCATCAGCT
The DNA here is from genome assembly GCA_046724155.1 of Actinomycetota bacterium. GTDB lineage: Bacteria > Actinomycetota > Actinomycetes > Mycobacteriales > JACQDL01 > JBKOWA01. The sequence goes on along the minus strand of JBKOWA010000127.1, from coordinate 3,294 downwards.
GGCTGGCCGCACCGGCAGCGCAATGGGCCAGCGGCGCCGTGCTCGACCTCAACGGCGCCTCCTACCTGCACTGAACGCGGCCCGGTCCGCCTTCCCGGGCTACGGCCGCGCCCAGGCGGCCGGCCAGGCCGCGAAACTCACCGGCTCGCGAATGATGACGACCCAAACAGACTTCGCGGTACGCATCGCGTGGGTTCGCGCCGCTTCACCCGGCATGCATGTAGCCCAGGCTGGGTTCGTCCAGGTCGGCATCACGCCCAGTCCATCCACAGGACTTTCACGACCACCACCCTGTTCGGATCCTCCACGATCACGTACGCTGCCATCCCTTCGCCATACGGCCCGAACGGCATGATCCGCATCGGCGCCTTGGGATCCTTTTTGTTGACCGATGGCCCGTTCCAGGGCGTCAGCTCCATGAACGCGATCAACTCGGCGTAGTAAGGCAACGCGACGGCCGGAAGCGCGTCGATCTGTTCTTGGGCGTCTGGAACAGTTTCGTAGTAGTACACACTCAGCGTGCGACGGCGATCCGGGCGGCGAGTCTGGCCTTGCTGACGTCTCCTGGCACAGTCGACACGTCCTCGCCAGCGATGAGGCGCTCGGCGGTGTCCAGCATGCGCCGGTAGCCGGCCGGGTCGGCGGTGTACATCCAGGCGACCCGGTGCCAGTGCTCCAAGGCCTCTAGCACCGGGGCCAGATCCAGCGTCGTGGCAGCCTCGGCCATCACCTGTTGATAATCTTCATCAAACTCCGCAACGTTCTCCGGCGGCAGCCCAGCACGAATCCCAGCCGGGTCAGTCTTAGACGGGATCTCGGGCTTACGGGGCGCGGCAGGTTGGATCACGTCCTGATCATAGCAACCGGGGCGGCAACCGTCTGGGATGACGTACCCAGGTGAGATTGGTGCGGCCGGCGGCGGGGTGGACGTGCTGGTCAACAACGCCGGCACCCACCGCGAGCAGTCGATCACCACGGGCTCCTACGCAGACTGGCAGGACTGCTGGCGGCAGATCCTGCAGCTGAACGTGGTCGGCACCGCGAACGTCACCTGGTCGGTCGTCGAGCACCTGCGGGGCCGGCCGGAGGGCCCGGCCGGCGCGCGGATCATCATGGTCGGCTCGCGCGGAGCGTACCGGGGGGCACCGCGGGCGCCGGCCTACGTGGCGAGCAAGGCAGCGGTGCATTCGCTGGCCCAGTCGCTGGCGGTCGCGCTGGCCCCGGACGGGATCGGCGTCGCCGCGGTCGCGCCCGGCTTCGTCCGCACCGAGATGGTCGCGTCCATCCTGGCCGGCCCGCGCGGGGACGCGATCCGGGCGCAGAGCCCGTACGGCCGGGTCGCCGAGCCCGCCGAGATCGCCGCCGCCATCAGCTGGCTGGCCGCACCGGCGGCGCAATGGGCCAGCGGCGCCGTGCTCGACCTCAACGGCGCCTCCTACCTGCACTGAACGCGGCCCTGGTCCGCCTTCCCGGGCTACGGCCGCGCCCAGGCGGCCGGCCAGGAAGTGGAGAAATACCGGCCATTCCCGCGCGGGGCGCGCCACTCCCCCGTAACAGTCGGTGATCTTGAGGTGGACGTGTAACGGCACCGCGGTCGAATCCGAAGAGACAGTGTGAGCCTGTCGGGGTCGGAGGGGGCCAGGCCGTGAGCGTTGGCGAGTGTGCGCCCAGCACGCCGCAGACGAGTCCATTCAGCCACCCGAAGCCCGCTGGCGCGGCGCTGCCGGGTACGCAGTCAGGGCTGCTGCCGCAACCGCCGGACGACTCCGAGAAGTACTCCTACGTCAAGCGTCGCCTCTGGGTGCTCACCGCCAGTTCCTTGGTCAGCTTCGGCTTCCTGGTGGTGAGCCAGTTTCGCCTTACGCGGTCCAACCCCTGGCTGTGGGCCTACGTGCCCCTGCTGTTCTTCACGGTTCTCTACTACCTGGTTTCGCTGCGGGTCAACTCCGCCAGCCGCGACTTCGACCTGCGCCAGCACCAGGACCTGGTACGTTCCTGGCGGCCGGTGGAGTATCCGACGGTGGACATCCTCCTGCCGGTGTGCGGGGAGCCCGTCCAGGTGCTGCACAACACCTGGACCTATACCCGCGCGATGATGCAGCACTATCCCGGGGTGGCGAACGCCTACGTGCTCGATGACTCCGCCAGCCCGGCACTCGCCGCCATGGCAGCCGACTTCGGGTTCTCCTACGGCAGCCGCCCCAACCGTGGCTGGTGCAAGAAGGCCGGCAACATTCATTACGGCCTGGGGCTCAGCAACGGGCGGTACATCCTCATTCTGGACGCCGATTTCGCACCCCGGGCGGACCTGCTCGACGAGCTGCTGCCGCACCTGGAGGCGGACCCGACGGTCGGCATCGTCCAGTCGCCTCAGTTCTTCCGCGTGCTCGACTCGCAGAACTGGGTTGAGCGTGGCGCCGGCGCCGTTCAGGAGCTGTTCTACCGGTCGGTGCAGGTCTCGCGGCAGACCCACGACGGCGCGATCTGTGTCGGAACCTGCGCGATCTACCGCCGTGCCGCGTTGGACAGCAACGGCGGAACGACGCTGATCGAGCACTCCGAGGACGTGCATACCGGCTTCGACCTGCGTGGCCTGGGCTGGGATCTGCGTTACCTGCCGATCGTGCTGTCCGCCGGCATGTGCCCGGACACCGGCAACGCCTTCTACAAGCAACAATACCGCTGGTGCGCGGGCTCGATGAGCCTGCTGCGGAGCAGAAAATTCTGGGCCACCAAGATGCGCATGACCAGCCGCCTGTGTTACGTGTCCGGATTCTTCTATTACATGCACACCGCCCTGTTCACGTTCTTCGCCCCGCTCATCCCCATTACGCTGCTGCTCACCATGCCGGAGCTGCTGAGGCTGGACAACGTGATGCTCCTGCTGCCCAGCATCGTATACAACACGATCGTGTTCCCGATGTGGCACCGCTGCCCATACCGGCTGGAGGCGTGGGCGATACGGATGCTGTACGGATGGGCGCACGCCTTCGCCCTCTGGGACATCCTGCGCGGCCGGCAGGCGGGCTGGCAGCCCACCGGGTCCGCCACCGCACGGCGGGGCGGCACGCGACGCGTGTGGATCGGCGTCGCCGCCTGGAGCGGAGGCACCGCGGTGGCGTGGACCGCGGCCGCCTTCTGGCGAATGCTGACCGGGTATCCACCGGACTTCGCCGCGGTCCTGGCCTCGGGCCTGTTCTACCTGATGGTCGTGGGGCGGGCACTTGTCCAGCCACGGTCGGGACATCCCTGATGAGCTGGCCTGAGCCCGGCGACCGCAGGGTATGGCTGAGC
>JBKOWA010000367.1:0-3263 GCA_046724155.1 Actinomycetota bacterium | reverse complement strand
AGCGACGCCACGTCGGCCGGCGGCGAACCGCCGGCCGCCGCTTCGTCCAGCGTGGCCACCACCGCGGACAGGCCGCGGTCCATGTTGATGCCGTGGTCGGCGTCGCCGATCGCGGAATCCAGCCGCGTCAGCAGGTCGCGCTGCTCGTGCACCAGCCGGGCGAACTCCCGGACCCACCGCTCCAGGGCCGCCAGACCGACGGTGCCGCTCCCGGCGCCCGCACCGGTGCCGCCGGTCACGCTCAGGCTCCCCACCGCAGGGCCGGGGTGCGCACCGGGGCGTCCCACAGCCGCAGCAGCTCCTCGTCCAGCTTGAGGAGGGTGACCGAGCAGCCGGCCATCTCCAGGCTGGTGATGTACGGGCCGACCAGCGACCGGGCCACCGGGACGCCGGCCTTGTCCAGGATCTGCGCCACCTCGTGGTACATCAGGTACAGCTCGAGCAGCGGAGTGCCGCCCATCCCGTTCACGAACGCGAGCACGCCGTCGCCGCCGGCGGCGGTGAAGTCCAGGTCGCGCAGGATCGGCTCGACCAGCATCCCGGCGATCTCCCGGGCCGGCGCCAGCGGCACCCGCTGCCGCCCCGGCTCGCCGTGGATCCCGATCCCGATCTCCATCTGGTCCGCCGGCAGGTCGAACGTCGGCCCGCCCGCGGCCGGCACCGTGCACGAGGTCAGCGCCATCCCCATGCTGCGCCCGTTCGCGTTGACCCGGCGGGCGATGTCGGCCACCTCGGCCAGCCCCCGGCCGGCCTCCGCGGCGGCACCGGCGATCTTCTCCAGCAGGACCGTGACGCCCACCCCGCGGCGCCCGGCGGTGTAGAGGCTGTCCTGTACCGCGACATCGTCGTCGGTCACCACCGAGACCACCTCGACGCCGGTCTCCGCCGCCATCTCGGCGGCCATCTCGAAGTTCATCACATCGCCGGTGTAGTTCTTCACGATGTGCAGCACGCCGGCGCCGCCGTCGACGTTGCGGGTCGCCTCGAGCATCTGGTCCGGCACCGGCGAGGTGAACACCTCACCCGCGCAGGCGGCGTCCAGCATGCCGGGGCCGACGAAGCCGCCGTGCAGCGGCTCGTGCCCGGAGCCGCCGCCGGAGACCAGCCCGACCTTGCCCGGCCGCGGCGCATCGCCCCGGAAGACGATCCGGTTGCGGTGGTCGACCCGCAGCTCCGGGTGCGCCGCGGCCACCCCCCGCAGTGCCTCGGCGACGACGTCGGCCGGGTCGTTGATGAGCTTCTTCATCGACGGCTCCTCGTCGGTGGTGTCTCGTCGTGGTGGGTAGTCTCCCCCGGAACCCGGCCGCGGGCGGCTTTGACGCCGGCCGCCGGCGGGCCGCAGGGGACCCGGAGGCGCCGTGGGTGACACGATGCGCAACCGGGCAGGCCGGGCGAGTGACCTGCGGACCTCGGCAGAGCCAACTCGGCGGGCTCAGTAGGATGCGCCGGTGCCCGTCACGGATTCGCGCGATGCCGGCGGTGTCATCCCGCCCGCCGCCCCTACCGGAGCCCCGGGCTCGCCGGACCTGACCCAGGCGCTCGCCCGGGCCCAGCGCGGCGACGAGGAGGCGTTCCGCCTGCTCTACCGGGCGGTGCAGCCGGGCCTGCTGCGCTACCTGCAGGCACTGGTCGGCGCGGACGCCGAGGACGTGGCCTCCGAGACCTGGCTGCAGGTGGCCCGGGGCCTGTCCGGGTTCCGCGGCGACCCGGACGGCTTCCGCGGCTGGACGGCGACGATCGGGCGTAACCGGGCGCTGGACCACCTGCGCCAGCAGCGCCGCCGGCCGCGAGCCGACCAGCGCGAGTACGCGGTGGACCAGCTGGCCGAGCTGCCCGCGGGCGACGACACCGCCGGTGCGGCCCTGGAGCTGATCTCCACCGACGCGGCGCTCGCGCTGATCGCCGGGCTGCCCCGGGACCAGGCCGAGGCCGTGCTGTTGCGGGTGGTCATGGGCCTGGACGCGAACAGCGCCGCCCAGGTGCTCGGCAAGCGCGCCGGTGCGGTCCGCACGGCGGCCTACCGGGGGCTGCGCCGGTTGGCCGACCAGCTCGGCGCTCCGGCGCAGCCTCAGGCAGTGACACATCGCAAGCCTTCGACGCTGAAAGACACGAGATGAGCAACCACCGCCGCCGCCTCGACCGAGCCACCGCTGAGCGCCTGCTCAGCGGTGACCCGGCCGCCGCCCCCTCCGGCCAGGAGTCGCTCGCCCACCTGCTCGCTGCGGCCGCGGCGCCCGGCCGTCACCGCGAGCTGGCCGGCGAGCAGGCTGCCATGGTGGCGTTCCGGACCGCTCATCGAGTCCCCCCAACTCAGCAACGGAGTCGCTCGATGATCAAGTCGGCCCTGGCCAAGATCCTCACCGCGAAGGCGGCCGCCGTCGTGGCAGCCACCACGATCGGTGGGGTGGCCGTCGCCGCGGGCACCGGCAACCTCCCGACCCAGCACCGGCCCGACGCGCCCTCGCAGTCGCAGGGGGCCGAGACCTCCGAGACCGGTCCGGAGACCGGTCCGGCGACCAGCACGTCGGCCAGCGCCGAGGCCCGCACGCACACCGCTGCCGGCACCCCGTCGCCGTCCATGGTCGGGCTGTGCCAGGCGTACGCCGCTGGCGAGAAGGCCAGCCACGGCAAGGCTCTGGACAACCCCGCCTTCACCGCGTTGGTCACCGCCTCGGGCGGCAAGGCCAAGGTCTCCGCCTGGTGCACCACGCTGCTCGCCCAGGAGAAGGCCGAGCATTCCGCCGGATCGCCCACCCAGTCGTCCACCGGGCACCCCACTGCGGGCTCGCACCCGACCGGGGCGCCCACGGACCACCCGACCGGGCACCCGACCCCCACCACCACGCCCACCCCGCACGGTGGTCCCTGAGCCGGTGGCCCAGGCGGCCTGACCGAACGGCAACCCCGCTACCCACCATGAGCCTGCTCCACCCCTGACGGATCCTGCCCCTGCACTCAGGTCCGACGGAGCCTGCAGGCTCCCGAGCCGGGCTCACCCCCCCGCGAGCCCGGGACGGGGTGTGGCGCGACCGAACCCCCCGCCGGCCGCGCCACACCCCAAACTACCGACCCGCAGCGTTCCACCGCCGGTCGAACCGGCTGGTGCCGACCAGGTCAGTTGATCCCGAAGCTGGCCAGGAAGGCCAGGTCGTCCGGCTGGTCAAGCCGGCAGTCGCCGGTAGTGCCGGTGCAGGTCTCGCTGATGCCGAAGGAGTTCACCGCAGTGATCACCCGGGTGCCGGCCCGCAGGATGGGGGCCGCCG
>JBKOWA010000051.1:0-7313 GCA_046724155.1 Actinomycetota bacterium | reverse complement strand
GGATTACTGAGACCTCCTGATGGTGTCACCGGATGGCCGGCGCCGCTTCTCTCCAGCGGCTGGAAATGGGGAGACGTCGGTCACGCCCGAACGCCTTGAGCGAGATCTTCGTGCCCGGCGGGTACTGCCGGCGCTTGTACTCCGCCCGGTCCACCAGCTGGATGACCCGCTGCACCAGCTCCGGGTCGTGGCCGCGCCGCACCAGCTCGGCCATCCCGAAGTCGCGGTCCACGTAGTCGGCCAGGATCGCGTCGAGCTGCTCGTAGGGCGGCAGCGAGTCGCTGTCCAGCTGCCCGGGCCGCAGCTCCGCCGACGGTGGCTTGGCGATGCTGCGTTCCGGGATCGGCGGCACCTCGCCGCGCCGCGCCGCCTCGGCGTTGCGCCACCGCGCCAGGTGCCACACCTGCGTCTTCGGCACATCCTTGATCGGGGCGAACCCCCCGACTGCGTCGCCGTAGATTGTGGAGTACCCCACGGCCAGCTCGCTCTTGTTGCCGCAGGCCAGCACCAGGTGCCCGTACTGGTTGGACAGCCCCATCCAGATCACCGCCCGGACCCTGGCCTGCAGGTTCTCCTCGGCCAGCCCGGTCAACGGCACCGCGTCCAGGTACGCCGACACGATCGGGGCGATGGGCACGACCTGGAAGTGGCAGCCGAGCCGGTGGGCCAGCTCGGCGGCGTCGTCCCGGGAGTGCTGGGTGGAGTAGCCGCTCGGGTTGGACACCCCGTAGACCCGGTCCGGGCCCAGCGCGTCGCAGGCGACGGCGGCCACCACCGAGGAGTCGATGCCGCCGGACATGCCGAGCAGCACCGAGCGGAAGCCGTTCTTGCGGACGTAGTCGCGCAGCCCGGTGACCAGCGCCCCCCAGACCTCCGCCTCGTCGGGCAGCGGCTCGGCCAGCGCCGGCGCCACCGGCGGGTATGCGGGCAGCTGCTGGTCGCTGACGAGGTGCCGCTCGACCACCATGCCGAGGATCGGGTCGCCGTGCCTGGCACCGTCCCGCCGGTCCCCGGCTGAGCCGGCCAGCTCCAGGTCGGCGACCAGCAGGGTCTCCTCCCACTGCGGCGCCCGGGCCAGCAGCGTGCCGTCCGCGCCGACCACCAGCGAGCCGCCGTCGTAGACCAGCTCGTCCTGGCCGCCGACCATGTTGACGTACACCACCGGCGCGCCGGCCTCGCGGGCCCGCCGCTGCGCCAGCGGCAGCCGCACGTCGTCCTTGGCCCGCTCGTACGGCGAGCCGTTGACGTTCACCACCAGGCCGACCCCGGCCCGGCCGGCGACCGCGAACGGCCCACCGTCCTGCCACATGTCCTCGCAGATGGTGATCGCCACATCGACCCCGTGCAGCCGCACCACGGTGAACCGGTCACCGGGGACGAAGTACCGCGCCTCGTCGAAGACCCCGTAGTTCGGCAGGTGGTGCTTGTAGTACCTCGCGACCACCCGGCCACGGTGCAGCACCGCCGCGGCGTTCCGGGGGCCGCCTCCTGTACCGCCAGCACGGTCCGCCCCGCCGGCACCGTCCAGGTAGCCGACCACGACGGCCAGCCCACCCAGCCCGGCCACCTCCAGCCGCCGGGCCAGGTGGGGCACGGCCGCCACGCTGGCGTCCCGGAACGACTCCCGGAAGACCAGGTCCTCCGGGGGGTAGCCGGTCAGCGCCAGCTCAGGGAACGCGGCCAGGTGTGCCCCGCGGGCCCCCGCCTCCTTGCACCAGGTGACGACCGCCTCGGCGTTGCCCGCCAGGTCGCCGACGGTGACGTCGATCTGCGCGAGCGCGACGCGGAGCTGGGCCATGCGTCCCAGTGTCCCCTCCGGGAGGAGGTGTCCTCCGGGGGGTCCCGGTGCCCTCCGGGTCCGACATATCTTCCGGGCCCGGCTGTGGCAAGGCACGACCAGGCGAGTGGGACATTCACCTCACTGGTGCGCTGCGGTACCGCCGGGTGGAGCAGCGGTGGCTACGGTCACGGGTGGACGAAAGCCCCGAACTCGTCGTCACCGCCTGCTGGCTGTTACTGTCTGATGAACATTGATTACCAAACTGTAACGAGGAGCGGCGTGGCGCAGCATCGGTCGGCCATTGCACGACCCAAGGCGACCGGTACCGTCCGGGCCGTCGGGGCGTTGGTGCTCGTGGCCCTGCTGGGATGGTTTGGCATCCGGTTCGTCGCGGAGCGGGTCAGCTCCGGGGGAGAGTGCGTCGGCCCTCCGGTGACCCTGAAGATCGCCGCCGCGCCGGAGATCGCGCCGGTGTTGACCCAGGTCGCCGAGAAGTTGTCTCACACCGACCGGCATCTCGCGGCCCGATGCTACTCAGTGCGGGTCAACTCCATGGATCCGGCCCGGGTGGCGACCGCGCTGGAGAGCAAGGCCGACACCCAGCCCGACGTGTGGCTGCCGGACTCCTCCTTCTGGCTGGCCCGGGTCCGCGGCGATGGCGTGTCCAGCGTGCCGGAACGGGGCATCTCGGTAGCCAGCTCACCGGTGGTGATCGCGCTGAGCGAGCCGGTCGCGCGTTCCCTCGGCTGGCCGAACGCGAAGCTCAGCTGGTCCCGGCTGCTGACCGGGAACTCGGCCGTGCAGAACATGCGGCTCGGCATACCGGACCCGGTGCGCAGCCCGGTCGGGGTGTCCGCGGTGCTGGCGATCAACTCGTTGACCGCGAAGGACGGCAAGCCGAGCCCGGCCACGGTGTCGCTGTTGCGCCAGCTGTCCGGAAACGTGTCGGCGCTGTCCAGCGACCTGTTCGGCAAGCTGCCGGCGGCCGCCGACCCGGTGAGCATCGGCAAGGGGCTCGGCGGGTTCCCGGCCAGCGAGCAGGCTGTGGCCTCCTACGATGCGCAGCACCCGGCGGTACCCGTGGTGCCGGTCTACCAGCCGGTCAGCGCCAGCGCCGGGCTGGACTACCCGTACGTGCCGAGCACCACCCTTGCCGCGCCGGGCCGGGTCGCCGCCAACCGGTTCCTCGGCGTGCTGCAGAGGTCGGAAGCCAGCCAAATGCTGAACGCCGCCGGGTTCCGTACCCCGAGCGGCGGTACCGGGCGGGACTTCCCGGCCAGCCATGGCCTGGACACCGGCATCCTCGGGCCGGCACCGCTGTCGGACACCGGCCGGGTGGCACAGGCGATCGGGGTCTGGAACACCATCACGCTGCCCACCCGGCTGCTGTCGGTGGTGGACGTCTCCGGGTCGATGAACGAGGAGGTGCCGGGCACCGGGCAGAGCCGGATGCAGATCACGATCAACGCGTGGATGCAGACCATCGGCCTGTTCGCCGACGACTCCGAGATGGGCCTGTGGGTGTTCTCCACCGACCTCGACCGCGGCCGGGACTACCGGGAGCTGGTGCCGATCGGCCCGCTGTCCACCCAGCGGTCGGCCCTGGCCGGGGCCACCACCCGGATCCAGGCCAAGGAGGGCGGCGGCACCGGGCTGTACGACACCGTGCTCGCCGCGTACCAGCGGGTCAGCGAGCACTGGGACCCGGCGCGGTCCAACGCGGTCGCGGTCTTCACCGACGGCGAGAACAGCGACGACCACGGCATCAGCCGGTCCGCCCTGCTGGCCCAGCTGAAGAAGCGGTACGACCCGAAGAAGCCGGTGCGGATCGTCTTCCTCGGCATGGGGCCGGACGTGGACGCCGCCGAGCTGGCCCAGATCGCCAAGGCCACCCACGGGCTGTCCTTCGTGGCCCGGGACCCGAGCAAGATGCGGGACATCTACCTCCAGGCGCTCGCGGCGCGGGTCTGCCAGCCCCCGAACTGCTGATCCGGCGATCCGGTACGATACGCCGTCGCCCGGATACACGGGGGTATCCAGGCGAGCGGAAGCGGGCGTGTCGGACACCCTGTCGGGTACCTTCCCACCCGGCGGCAACAACACGGCCGCGCCGCGCGTCTGGACGGGTGAGCGCAGGGGGTTCCGGGGCGACGGACCTCGTGGTGGGGAGAAGGTAGGTCGGGTATGTCCGTACAGGCGCTGGCCGGCGGTAGGACCAGGCTGGCGGTCGCCGGGCTGGCTCTGGTCATGGCGGCGGGCACCGCCTGCTCCGGACCCGAGGCCAGCTTCGCCGGCAACGGGCCGACCGGCCAGGGCGCGCCGGCCGCCACCACGCCCGCCGCGCCACCCGCCGTGGTCGCCACGGTGCCACGCGCCGGCACCCGGGACATCTCCCCGCTCACGCCGATCCGGGTCCGGGTCTCGGCCGGCACCCTCGACTCGGTCCGGCTGGTCAACGAGGCCGACAAGGCGGTCGGGGGCACGTTATCCGCCGACCGGCGCACCTGGCAGACCACCGAGGAGCTGGGCTACGCCAAGACCTACACCCTGACCGCCGCGGCCAGCAACGCCGAGGGCCGGCAGACCAGCAGCACCGCCACCTTCAGCACGGTCGTCCCGGACAACTACACGATGCCCAGCTTCGGGCAGCTGCGTGCTGGTGGCACCTTCGGCGTCGGCATGCCCATCACCGTGCACTTCGACGAGCCGATCAGCGACAGGGCCACCGCGGAGCGGTCGTTGCGGGTTACCACCACCCCGAAGGTCGCCGGTTCGTGGTTCTGGATCGATGACCAGAACGTGCACTACCGGCCGCGGAAGTACTGGACGCCCGGCACCACGGTCCGGGTGCAGGCCAAGGTGTACGGGGTGCACCTGGGCAACGGGCTGTACGGCCAGGCCGACCAGTCGATGTCGTTCCGCATCGGCCGCAGCCAGGTCGCGATCATCGAGGACTCGCAGCACATGATGTACGTCTACATCTCGGGCAAGCGGGTCAGGACCATCCCGGTCAGCATGGGCCGCGGTGGCTCGATCAAGGTCGCCGGTCACACCATCGACTTCTGGACCCGCAGCGGTCCGCACGTGGTGCTGGAGAAGTACGCCGTCAGGGAGATGAGCTCGGAGTCGTACGGCCTGCCGGTTGACGACCCGCTCGGCTACAAGGAGAAGATCCCGCTGGCCACCCGTATCTCCGGCGCGGGCGAGTTCGTGCACGCCGCCTCCTGGTCGGTCGGCGACCAGGGCTACCGCAACGTCTCGCATGGCTGCGTGAACATCTCGCCGGCCAACGCTGACTGGTTCTTCCACACCTTCCGGTACGGCGACATCGTGGACATCAGGGGCACCCCGATGCGGCTCGCCCTGACCGACGGCCTCGGTGACTGGACCATCCCCTGGAGCACGTGGCTGAAGGGCAGCGCCCTGCGTTAGCGGCTCGAGCCCAAGGCTGGGCCCTGCCCGGGACCGGCCCTGTGCTGGACCGGACCCTGCGCTGGGTGGGTCCTGGGGTGACGGGTCTGTGGTTGAGTGGGCCCGCATCGACCACTCTGGGTGAAACGGCCGGTCAGGGGCCGTGTGCAACGGTCGGTCATCGCGGTCCGGGCGTAACGTCGGAGAAACAGCGGGCTCGCAGACTTGGCCCGTGCGCTTCGCTGAGGACGGGAGTGCCTCGCAGATGGATCGCCAGCAGGAGTTCGTGCTGCGGACGCTGGAGGAACGGGACATCCGCTTCGTGCGGCTGTGGTTCACCGATGTGCTCGGGTTCCTGAAGTCGGTGGCGGTCGCGCCGGCGGAGCTCGAGGGCGCGTTCGTGGAGGGGATCGGGTTCGACGGGTCGGCCATCGAGGGGTTCGCGCGGGCGTACGAGTCGGACATGATCGCCATGCCGGACCCGGCCACGTTCCAGGTGCTGCCGGCGCGCGGCGGCGAACCCAGCGACACCGCCCGGATGTTCTGCGACATCCTGATGCCCGACGGGTCGCCGTCGTGGGCCGACCCCCGGCACGTGCTGCGCCGGGCGCTGTCCCGCGCCTCGAGCCTCGGATTCAGCTTCTACACCCACCCGGAGATCGAGTTCTTCCTGCTCAAGGAGCATCCTGAGACCGGCGAGCCACCGCGCCCGGTGGACTCCGGCGGGTACTTCGACCTGACCACCCACGACGTGGCGCACGACTTCCGGCGGATGGCGGTGTCCGCGCTGGAGGCGCTGGGCATCTCGGTGGAGTTCAGCCACCACGAGTGTGCGCCCGGTCAGCAGGAGATCGACCTGCGGTACGCCGACGCGCTGAGCACCGCGGACAACATCATGACGTTCCGGCACGTGGTCAAGGAGGTGGCGATGGGGCAGGGCGTCTACGCGACGTTCATGCCCAAGCCGTTCACCGCCCTGCCGGGCTCCGGTATGCACACCCACCTGTCGCTGTTCGAGGGCGACCGCAATGCCTTTCACGACCCGGCCGACGCGCTCAACCTGTCGAAGACCGGCCGCTCGTTCATCGCCGGCCTGCTGCACCACGCCCGGGAGATCACCGCGGTGACCAACCAGTGGGTGAACTCCTACAAGCGGCTGTTCCCCTACCCGCGCATCAACAGCCCGGTCAGCGAGGCGCCGTCGTACGTCTGCTGGGGTCACCTGAACAGCTCCGTGCTGGTGCGGGTGCCGATGTACAAGCCGGGGAAGTCGAACTCCACCCGGATCGAGGTGCGCTCGCTGGACCCGGCGTGCAACCCCTACCTGGCGTTGGCCGTGCTGCTCGCGGCCGGCCTGACCGGCGTCGAGTGCGAGTACGAGCTGCCGCCGGGCGCCGAGGAGGACGTCAGCCAGCTCACCGACGCCGAGCGGCGCGCCCTCGGCTACCCCGACCTGCCGCACAGCCTGTTCGAGGCGCTGCATGCCATGGAGGAGTCCGAGCTGGTGGCCGAGACGCTGGGTGAGCACGTGTTCGACTTCTTCCTGCGGAACAAGCAGGCCGAGTGGATGGACTACCGGGCGAAGGTCACCCCGTACGAGCTGGAGCGTTATCTTCCCGTGCTGTGATACGTACGCGGGCGGCGCTTCGCGCGCCCGCCGCGTGGTCGGGTCCAGAACGCTCAGTGCGCCTCTTGCGTCGGGTGGCCGGGGGTACGGCGGTCGCTGGGGGATAGGTCGGGGGAAGGGGCTGGCGGTCTGCGGGGTTAGCGGTGGGTGAAGGATCGGCTCACCTGCGACGAAGGGCTTGCGGTGTCTGTCAGTGACAGCGGCACGTTCAACCTCGGCGGCGACCTGCCGGTGCGGCGGCTCGGCTTCGGTGCGATGCGGATCACCGGGCCGGGGATCTGGGGCCCGCCGGCCGACCATGACGAGGCCGTCCGGGTGCTGCGCCGGGCGGTGGACCTCGGTGTGACGTTCATCGACACCGCTGACTCCTACGGGCCGGACATCAGCGAGGAGCTGATCCGGGAGGCGCTGCACGACGGTTCCGGGTACGGCGAGGTGGTCATCGCCACCAAGGGCGGTTTCACCCGGCACGGCCCGGACCAGTGGGTCCAGCTG
>JBKOWA010000598.1:0-4314 GCA_046724155.1 Actinomycetota bacterium | reverse complement strand
CCGCCGAGCCGGGCCGACTGGGCCGACCGGCCAGCTCACGTCCACTCCTCGGCTGCGCCCGTCACGATCCGCCATCTTCCCAGACCGAACGCAGACAAGCACCGAGCCCGCATGCTGTCGATCGGCGCCTCGCGGCACGGTCCGGCCAACGCGCAGTTCGTTGAGCTGGCGCCGGTCGCGGCTGGGGAGGTGGTGCTCCCGCCACGACCAGGTCAGCTGGGGGCGGGGGAACGGGGTTGGGGGGTGGTTACGGGGGTGAAGGTCACGGGCAGGTTCGCCGGGCCACGCACGTACGGGCTGTCCCGCCAGGGGAGGGCGTCGTAGTCGACCGCGAGCGCGAGCCCGTCGCAGTGGTCGAGCAGCGCGCTGAAGGCGACCTGGCCCTCCATCCGGGCCAGCGGCGCGCCCAGGCAGTAGTGGATGCCGTGGCCGAAGGCCAGGTGGCTCGACGGCGGTCGCGAGATGTCGAACTTCTCGGGGTCGGTGAACCGGGCCGGGTCCCGGCCGGTGGAGGCCACCGAGAGCAGGACCGGCTCGCCGCCGCCGGGGATCGTGCTGCCGCTGATCGTGACCGGCTCGCCGCGGGTGAAGCGCATGATCACGCACTCGATCGGCCCGTCGTAGCGGAGGAACTCCTCGATCGCCGGGCCGAGCAGGCTGCGGTCGGCGCGCAGCGCGGCAAGCTGGGCGGGGTTGCGCAGCAGGGCGAGCGCGCCGTTGGCGATCAGGTCGACGGTCGTCACGTGGCCGGCAGAGACCAGCAGGAACGCCATGGAGATCAGCTCGTCCTGGCTGAGCCGGTCTCCCTCGTCGCGGACCGCGACCAGGGCACCGAGCAGGTCACCGCCCTCCAGGTCGTCCTGCGGCGGCTCCTGGCTGCGGCGCGCCACCTGCCCGGCCAGGTACTCGCGCACGGTTACGTACGCGGCCAGCGCCTGCGCCGCCTGCCCCGGTTTCGCCGACACGGCCCCGTCGAGCAGATGGAGGAACGTTCCCCGGTCCGCGGGCGGCAGCCCGAGCAATTCCATGATCACGATCGCCGGCAGCTGGAGGGCGTAGTCGTCGACCAGGTCGGCCTTGCCCGCCGGCAGGACCTTGGCGAGCAGCCCGTCGGCGATCTGCCGGACCCGCGGCCGCAGCGCCTCGATCCGCCGCACGGTGAACGGTTTGGCGACCAGCCGGCGCAGCCGCGTGTGGTCGGGCAGGTCGGAGCGCAGCATGTGCCGGTCCAGGCCGATGACGGCCTCCGAGCGCACGAACGGGTGAGTTGCTACCGCCGGGCTCGCGCTGCGGATGTCGTTGGACAGGCCAGGGTGGGCCATCGCCTGCTTGACCGCGTCGTAGCCGGTGACCAGCCAGGCGGACAGCCCGTTGACCCGCACCCGCCGGACCGGCGTGAACTGCCGGAGGCTGGCATACAGCGGATGAGGGTCCGCCGCAAAGCTCGGCGCGATCGCGTCGAGGTCGAGCACGTCGTCGTCAGTGTCGCCGATCGTCTTTGATGCGGTCACCGTCGCTCCCTTCCGCAGCCGGTCCGCCGGCGGCAGGACCGGTGACGAACCACCCGGTAGGACGTCAACAGGCCTGACGGCCTCGAAAGAGATCCTCTGAGCGGAGCCAAAACCAACTGCCCAGATACTCGGCGCACCAGCGCCGGAACGTCAATGACCGTGCGCAGACGGACGGACGCGCAAGCTCACCTGTTCGGGTGAGGTGCGGTCGCGACGCCGTGACCCCGATCAAGGACCACCTCGCCTTCTACCCCCGACCGGTTGGACGCCATCGAAGAGCTCCCGTTCTGAGATCTGGCTCCTGCCAGGCCCGGCCCAGACATCCCGACCAGGACCGCTGGCAGTTCATCGGCAGGGCGGGACGAGGGGCCTGCCACGCGGCGCGAACGAGCCGCCCGGGGAGATCGACGGTCGCTGGCTACCCGGCGCCAGCACAGCGGGCCAGCATGAGGTTCGTCCCGTAGTGAACGCTTGCCCGTGCCGCACCCCACATCCACCACCTGCGCCGGCCGCAGCGCCACCAGGTCATCGATCAACGCCGCCGGGTACGACGGCCGGTACCGGTCGTACTCCTCGGCCACCCGGCCGAACGACTCGGCCCGGCTCCGGTCCGCATGCAGCTCACCCTCAGCCGCCATCCCGGCGATGATCGCACCACCCGCCGCCCGCACGCTTCCCAGTTACCACCTGAGACAGGGCGTGCCGGCGCGCCTGGTTGCCCACTCCCACTCCGGCCAGCAGGGTGTCCTCCCGTGCCTGCCGCTGCCGCAACCGCCACCCATGAGGTCGAGGTCAAGTATCGGATCGATGACGCTGGCGCACTGATAGCTGCGTTGGCAGATCGTGGCATCGGGCTCGGTCTGCCCGTCGAGCAGGACGACCAGGCGTACGCTCCGGCGGACTGGCGGTTCGGCGACAGCAAGCTCGGCGTCTGCTTCGTCCGCCTGCGCACCCAAGCCGGACGTCATCTGTTCACCCTCAAGCGGCCAGTGGACAACGAGCTGGCGTGCGTGGAGCACGAGACCGAGGTGGCCGACCGTTACGCCATGCACTTGGCCGTCCTCGCCATGGGCTTTCGGTCAACCGTACGGATCGTCAAGACACGCCGCACCGCGCAGGCCGGCGAGCTGTGTGTCTGCCTGGACGAGGTGGACGGCGTCGGCAGCTTCCTGGAACTGGAACGCATGGTGGACGCCGATGTCGCTGCGACGGCCGCGCAGGCCGAGTTGGCTGCGTTCGTGGCCGAACTGGGTGTCAAGGCCACCCGTACCGATAAGACCTACGACTCGCTGGTCCGGGCGGCCCTGACCGCGACGGGCTGACCTCAGCTCCCTCGTCCCGGCGGCGTGCGCTGGTACTGCACCCGCGTCAGCTCCACCAGCCGCTGCCGTACATGTTCGACGCTGGCCTGCCCGAACTGGATGTTGACCGAGTGGCGGCCAGACTGCCACCTTCGACTTCGAGCAGGACACGACTGCCGTCCGGCATGACGAGAACGCGCTGTTGCCGAGAGCCGACCCTCGTCCAAGAAGGGTGCTCGGGGATGAGCACCCGGCCCCCGCGTGGCAGTTCAGCGTGCGTCCGACCTTGTCTGCCAGCGGCTGCCCACAGGATGTGGCTGCGACCAGCCACACCAGGACCGACCCAGCCTCAAGGCGGCATGTGCGGGTACTGGATCGGGCGCTGATCTTCCTGCGCCCGGTCGGCCTCCCATCGCCCCGGCTGAACCCCTCCGTTGCCGTCCATAGCCCCGACGCGGGCGGTGGTGTCGCCGCTCATCTCCCTGGCATTGCACCCAAGGCTGGCGGGTCGGTGTCCACCCCGGCCGCGCCTGCGGGTAGATCACTCTGATGTTGCCGGCACACTAAAGATCGAGTACCTTTGGGTACCGGAGACGCGGAGGGGAGGACGTGATGACGGTCCAGCAGTCGCCGTTGAAGGTCGACCGGGAGACCGACGAGCTGATCTCGCACGGCGCGCACTTCCTCCACATGACAAAGAAAGATCTAGTCGCCGCCGCGGTCCGCGCCTACCTCGCAGAACGCCGTGAAGAGATCAGCCTTGCGATGCGTGAGGCCATGCGCGCCCTGGACGGTACCCGGACCGCCCGGCTGGCGCTGCTGAGCGGGCTCCCGCCCGAACGCCTGACTGAGCTCGGCGGGGTGCGCGAGTAGCCGGTGCCGCCCACCCGGCCGACCCTGCGCTGCCTCCGCGACGACCTGGGCGTCGATCTCCCGCCCGTCGATGACCCGCTCGACGAGGTCGGCCACCCGCTACTCCGTAAAGCTGCCGGCCAGTTCGGCCAAGCCGAAGGCCCGCGGGAGCGGATCCGGTCGGTCGACGACCATGTCCTGTACAAGGTAAAGACGGGGCGGTGGCGTGGCGCGGTCTGGATCGACTCCTACCGGCAACCCTGGCTGGTCGCCGCCGGGCGGCGGGAAGAGGGGAGCCCGGAGGACTTCTACGAGGCGCTCGCCGCTTCCGCCCGCGCGGCCCGCGGCCGGCATAACACCTCCCACCGGCCGCCGCTGACAACAGACACCCACGTCGGCTACCTGCTCCCCACCCGCGACGACCGCGACAGGAACGCCGCCGAGAACCACGCCCGCCTGCTGCGCGACATCGAAACCACGGTGCACCGGCTGACCAGAGCGTCGCTGCTGTCCGGCCGGGAACACCAAGCCGAGATCGCGGCTGCGGCCCTGAGCATCCTCGTCCGCGCCGGCCAGGACAACGAGACCTACGTCGCCCTGAGGATCATCGGGTCCGTCCCCGACAACCTCCTGCTGGTAGTGCTCGACAC
>JBKOWA010000573.1:0-5703 GCA_046724155.1 Actinomycetota bacterium | reverse complement strand
CGGTCAGCGCGGCGGCCAGCCGGGCCTGCGCCGGCGCCCGCCACAGGTGGCAGATCGCCAGCGCGAGCGCGTCCGCCACGTCGGCCGGCCTCGGCCGCGCCGGCAGCCGCAGCACCTTGGTCACCATCGCCGTCACCTGCGCCTTGTCCGCCCGGCCGGAGCCGGTCACCGCCGCCTTGACCTCGCTCGGGGTATGCAGCGCGACCGGGACGCCGGCCCTGGCGGCGGCCAGGATGGCCACCCCGGAGGCCTGCGCGGTGCCCATCACGGTGCGCACGTTGTGCTGGCTGAACACCCGCTCCACGGCCACCACGTCCGGGGCCAGCCCGGCGATCAGGCCCTCCAGCCGGTCCGCCACCGCGGTCAGCCGGGCCCCGATGTCGGCGCCGGCTGCGGTGCGTACCACGTCGTAGGACAGCGCCGTCAGCCCGCCGCGGCCGCCGTCCACCACCGCGTAGCCGCACCGGGTCAGCCCCGGGTCCACGGCCAGCACCCGCACCCCGCCTCCCTTCACGCAGCGAACATCAGTTCGAGACCTTACCGGCTGTAACGCCGGGTGCACGGCGACACACCGCCGGGTGGTTCGACGTATCCCACCTGTCAACCGGAAGATCGCCGCCGTACCGTGGTACCCGATGGCTACCAAGAACAAGGCTGACGACCTCCTCGCGAGCTATATCGGCGCGGGGATTCTGGCGTTCCTGATCCTGCTGCTGGCCGCGAAGGCCGGCTGGGCGCTGTGGGTGATCGTGCCGGCCGGGGTGCTGATCGGGCTCTACCTGGTGCACAGCCCGCGCCGGCAGCGGCGGTTGACCGGGACGCCGCCGGCGAAGGTGGTGATCAAGCCGAAGCGCGCCGGGGGCCTGCCCAGCCGGGCCGACCGCCGGGTGGGGTGGAACCGGCTGGGTACGCTGACCGTCCGGGAAGACGATCCGTACATCCTGGTCAAGGGCGAGTCGCCACCGGACGGCGTGGCGGTGGAGGTGCCCGCCGGGCGCTGGCAGGTTCACGTCGTGTCGGAGATGGTCACCAAGCCGATCCACATGCGCGACGCCGAGGTGCGGATCGTGCAGGACGTCAAGTGGAAGGACGCGAGCTGGGACTGGACATCGAACTGGGAGCCCCAGCTGACCAGCGACGTCGGCTCCGCTCTGCAGTCCGGACGGCTGTCGGTGGATGCCGGCCTGCTGCGGGTGCAGGCCGGCCGCCGGTCCCGCCGGAGCTCGCGCACGATCGTCCTGCAGCCCGGCTTCGCCGACGGCGCGTTCGGCATCAACGTGGTGCGCGACTCGTCCGGAAAGGTGGTGGCTGTCGTCAGTCGCTTCGGCTGACCACCCCGCCCGACCGGTCCCCGGTCAGCCCGACCGGGGACCGCCGTCAGGCGACCCGGCCGATCCGCTCCTGCTTCAGCTGGGGCACCACCCGCGCCACCGTCTCGAAGTCGGCGTCCTCGTGCAGGACGACCAGCTTCAACCGGATCGCGGTGGCGGCGACCAGGTAGTCGGCCACGGACAACCCCTGGTGCACGCTGTGGTCGGCCAGATCCTGCCGGACAGCACGTATCAGCTGCCAGGCGTTGTCCGGCATCGGCACGGCCGGGTAGGACCCTCGTAGCTCCTGTTCGGTCTCCCGGTATCGCTTGGCGTCGGCGATGGTCAGCGCCTCGACGATCACCGGCTCGCAGATCGCGATCAAGCCCCGGTCGACGAGCTCGTACCATTCCAGGGCGACCTGCCGGCGCACGATGCGCACCAGCGCGCTGGTGTCGACGAGGTACTTCATTCGTCCAGCTCCGCGAGCCGGCTGAAGTCGAACACGCCCTCCGCGGTCATCCGCTCCAGGCTCTCCCGGGCCTGCCGCCTGCGCTCGCGGCTCTCCTCGACGGTGCGGCGCAGCGACGCGCTGACGGTGTCCTTCTTGGTGGTGGTACCGAGCGCGATGCTGGCCTCGGCCAGCAGCTCCTCGTCGATGTCGATCAGTGTCTTGGCCATCGGCTACCTCCTCTGACCCCGAGGATAGCCAACCGCCATAGGGCTATCTATCGGCGGGGAATATACATAACGTATATCAGCCGACCTTATCCATGATCTCGTCCGAGACGTCGAAGTTGGCGTAGACGTTCTGCACGTCGTCGCAGTCCTCCAGCGCGTCGATCAGCCGGAACACCCGGCGGGCGTCGTCCTCCTCCAGCGGCACGCTCATGCTGGGCAGGAACGACGCCTCGGCCGACTCGTAGTCGATGCCCGCCGACTGCAGCGCGCTGCGCACCGCGACCAGGTCGCCCGCCTCGCTCACCACCTCGAAGGACTCGCCGAGGTCGTTGACCTCCTCGGCCCCGGCGTCCAGCACCGCGGCCAGCACGTCGTCCTCGGTCACCCCGGCCTTGCCGACCAGGACCACGCCCTTGCGGTTGAACAGGTACGCCACCGACCCGGGGTCGGCCATCGAGCCGCCGTTGCGGGTGACCGCGGTGCGCACCTCGGAGGCGGCCCGGTTGCGGTTGTCGGTGAGGCACTCGATCAGCAGCGCCACGCCACCCGGCGCGTACCCCTCGTAGGTGATCGTGTGCCAGTCCGCCGCACCGCCCTCGGCACCCGAGCCGCGCTTGACCGCGCGGTCGATGTTCTCGTTGGGCACCGAGTTCTTCTTGGCCTTCTGGATGGCGTCGTACAGGGTCGGGTTCCCGCCGGGGTCACCGCCGCCGGTGCGGGCGGCCACCTCGACGTTCTTGATCAGCTTGGCGAAGAGCTTGCCACGCCTGGCGTCGACGACCGCCTTCTTGTGCTTGGTGGTGGCCCACTTGGAGTGGCCGGACATGTCAGCAGTGCTCCCTCACCAGGTCCACGAAGTACCGGTGAACCCGCAGGTCACCGGTCAGCTCGGGGTGGAACGACGTCGCCAGCAGGCCGCGCTGGCGCACCGCGACGATCCTACCCGCGCCCGGCCCTGCCTCGACCATTCCGAGCACCTGCACGCCGGCGCCCGCCGACTCCACCCACGGCGCACGGATGAAGACCGCGCGTACCGGCCCGCCAGGCAGTCCGGCCAGCGGGATGTCCTCCTCGAAGGACTCCACCTGCCGACCGAAGGCGTTGCGGCGCACCTCCACGTCCAGGCCGCCGATCGTCTCCTGGCCGGGCGCGCCGTCCACGATGCGGTCCGCCAGCATGATCATGCCGGCACACGAGCCATACGCCGGCATCCCGTCGGCGACCCGCTTGCGCAGCGGTTCCAGCAGCTCGAAGGCGGCCGCCAGCTTGACCATGGTGGTGGACTCCCCGCCCGGGATGACCAGCGCGTCCACCTCGTCCAGCTCGCGGGTGCGCCGCACCGGCACGGCCCGGGCGCCGCACACGGCGAGCATCCGCAGGTGCTCCCGGACATCGCCCTGCAGAGCGAGCACCCCGATAGTTGTCAACAGCAGTGCCCTCCGAAACAACTGGGCGGTACCTCGAGAGTAGGGCGGCAGCCCGAGAGTAGTGGGTACGCCGCAGTGCGCCCGGGACGCCGCCAGCCCTACCCCACCGCGCCAACCCAGCGATCTGGACTCACCCCCGCGGCGGCCGCGCGAAGCGCCGGCCGCGAACGTAGCTACCAACCTCGGGTGGCGTACCGCTCGGTCGGCGGCAGGGTGGAGACGTTCAGACCGACCATGGCCTCACCGAGCCCCCGGGAGACCTTGGCGACGACCTCCGGGTCGTCATAGAACGTGGTGGCCTTGACGATCGCCTCGGCCCGCCGGGCCGGCTCGCCGGACTTGAAGATCCCGGAGCCCACGAACACGCCCTCCGCGCCCAGCTGCATCATCAGCGCCGCGTCGGCCGGGGTGGCGATGCCGCCGGCGGTGAACAGCACGACCGGCAGCTTCCCGGCCCGGGCGACCTCGGCGACCAGCTCGTACGGTGCGCGCAGCTCCTTGGCCGCGGCGTACAGCTCGGCGCCGTCCAGGGTGGCCAGCCGGCGGATCTCGCCGCCGATCTGGCGCATGTGCCGCACCGCCTCCACCACGTTGCCGGTGCCGGCCTCGCCCTTGGACCGGATCATCGCGGCGCCCTCGGCGATCCGGCGCAGCGCCTCCCCCAGGTTGGTGGCGCCGCAGACGAACGGGACGGTGAACGCCCACTTGTCGATGTGGTGGGCCTCGTCGGCCGGCGTCAGCACCTCCGACTCGTCCACGTAGTCCACCCCGAGCGCCTGCAGCACCTGCGCCTCGGCGAAGTGCCCGATCCGGGCCTTGGCCATCACCGGGATGGACACCGCGTGGATGATGCCCTCGACCATGTCGGGGTCGCTCATCCGGGCCACCCCACCCTGCGCGCGGATATCGGCCGGCACCCGCTCCAGCGCCATCACCGCGACCGCCCCGGCGTCCTCGGCGATAGTGGCCTGCTCCGGAGTGACCACGTCCATGATCACGCCGCCCTTGAGCATCTCGGCCATCCCGCGCTTGACCCGCGCGGTGCCGAGGAGGGGCTGGGACTGCGCTGGCTGCTGCTCCGGCATGCCGTCCATCGTACGTTCGCGCCCTTCACCCTCCCGCTGGCGAGGCACGTACCCCGGCAGGCCGGGGGCGGAGCCGGGATCGGAGCCGGGATCGGTGCGGCAGTACGCTCGGTGGCGTGCTCCGCAGGTTCCTGTCGCCGCGCTGGCTGGCCTTCCACCTGCTGGTTCTGGTGCTGGCCGCGGCCTTCCTCGGGCTGGGCTGGTGGCAGCTGCGGCGTGCTGCCGGCGGCAACGCGCTGAGCTGGGGCTACGCGCTGCAGTGGCCGGTGTTCGCCGGGTTCACCATCTTCGTCTGGTACCGCACGCTGCGCGACGCGGTGCGCCCCCCCGGCAGCGGGCACAGCAGCGGGGTTCAGGACGGCCGGCCGCGGGGCAGCGACCGGCCGGACGGCGCGAGCGCGGCGCAGGCGGCCGGCCGGAGCCCGGAGTTCCCGGTCCCCGACCTCCCCGCCCGCCCGACCCCGGCGGCGGTAGCGGAGGATGAGGACCCGGAGCTGGCGGCCTACAACCGGTACCTGGCCGCGTTGGCCGAGGCCGACCGCCAGCAGTGAGAGTTGCAACGACCGGAGGTGCCGTCCGTGCAAGCCGCCCTGACCCGGTTCCGGGTGATCGCCTACCTGGTGGGCGTCGCGCTGCTGGTGCTCACCGCGGGCGTGGTGATACAGCTGCTGGGCCACGGCAAGGCCCTGGTCGAAGCCGTGGGCCCGATCCACGGCTTCCTCTACATCGGGTACGTGATCCTGGGCTTCGACCTCCTCGGCCGGCGGGCCCGCTGGCCGCTGCCGAAGATCGTCCTGGTGCTGCTGGCCGGCGTGGTGCCGTTCCTCACCTTCGTGGCGGAGCGCCGGGTCACCCGGGAGATCACCCGGGAGCTGCCCGCGGCGACGTCCGTGTGACCTCGTCGATCTCGAAGAACGTCGGCATCGGCCGGCGCCCGGCCAGCCGGAACACCCGCGGGATCCACTGCCCGCGCAGCGCCCGGGTGTCGCGCACCGCGTCGTTGTAGAACCGCCGGGCCAGCAGCACCCGGGTGGACGCGTCGGTGAGGTCCCGCAGCAGCGCCGGGTCCAGATCCGGCGGCAGCGCCTGCAACGCCCGGCTCAGGTCGTTCTCGGCACTCTCGCGGACCGCGTCCTCGGCATCCAGCGCGGCCCGCGCCGCGGTGCCCAGCCGCCGCGCCGGCCCCGCCCCGAGCAGGTC
>JBKOWA010000434.1:0-1609 GCA_046724155.1 Actinomycetota bacterium | reverse complement strand
CCGGGCCGTCACCACCAGTGCCCGTCACACCAGTACCTCGGTCACCGGCAGCGACGAGTTCGCGGGAATGTCCAGGTCGGAGGGGGCCGCGCCGGCGGCGACCAGCTTGGCGCCCAGGGCCGCCACCATGGCGCCGTTGTCGGTGCACAGCTTGGGGCGGGGCACCCGCAGCCGGATGCCGGCCGCGGCGCAGCGCTGCTCGGCGACCGCGCGCAGCCGGGAGTTCGCCGCGACGCCGCCGCCGATCAGCAGGTGGTCGACGCCGTGCTCGCGGCAGGCCCGGACCGCCTTCGCGGTCAGCACGTCCACCACCGCCTGCTGGAACGACGCGGCCACGTCGGCCACCGGGACCGGCTCGCCGGCCCGCTGCCGGGCCTCCACCCAGCGGGCCACCGCGGTCTTCAGCCCGGAGAACGAGAAGTCGTACGCCGGGTCGCGCGGGCCGGTAAGCCCGCGCGGGAAGGCGATCGCGTCCGGGTCGCCGGCGCGGGCCTCCCGGTCGATGGGCGGCCCGCCCGGGAACGGCAGGCCGAGCAGCCGGGCCACCTTGTCGAACGCCTCGCCGGCGGCGTCGTCGATGGTGGCACCCAGCGGCCGGACGTCGGTGGCCACGTCCGGAACCAGCAGCAGCGAGGAGTGCCCGCCGGAGACCAGCAGCGCCAGGCACGGCTCCGGCAGCGGGCCGTGTTCGAGCTCGTCCACGCAGACGTGCGCTGCGAGGTGGTTCACGCCGTACAGCGGCTTGCCGAGCACCAGCGCGTACGCCTTCGCGGCGGCCAGCCCGACCAGCAGGGCGCCGGCCAGCCCCGGACCGGCGGTGACCGCCAGGGCGTCCACATCGGACAGCGCGATCCCGGCGTCGGCGCAGGCCCGGTGCACGGTCGGTACCATCGCCTCCAGGTGCGCCCGGGACGCCACCTCCGGCACCACCCCGCCGAACCGGGCGTGGCTGTCCACACTGGACGCCACCGCGTCGGCCAGCAGCGTCCGGCCGCGCACCACGCCGACGCCGGTCTCGTCGCAGGACGTCTCGATCCCCAGCACCAGCGGCTCGTCACCACTCACGACTGATCACGCACCATCACCACCGCGTCCGTTCCCGTTGCCTGGTAGTAGTTCCGGCGCACGCCGACCGGCTGGAAGCCGTGCCGGGTGTAGAGCCGCTGCGCCGCACCGTTGTCGGCGGCCACCTCGAGCAGGACCCGCGGGATCCGGCGCCGGGTGGCCTCCGCCAGCAGGGCGCCGAGCAGTTGGTCCCCGATGCCGGCGCGCTGCCGGTCGGCGCGCACCCCGAGGGTCATCACGTGGCCCTCGGTGCTGAAGTCGGCCAGCCCGCCGTACCCGATGACCTGCTCGCCGTCCAGCGCCACCAGGTAGTACCGCCCGGGCTGGGCCAGCTCGCCGGCCAGCATCCGGTCCGACCAGGGCTCATCAGCGAACAGCTGCCGTTCCAGCTCTGCCACCGCCGGCAGGTGCGCTCCGGTCATCGGCCGTAACACGATCACCGCTGCAGGACCGGCTTGGGGGCGCCCGGGCGCTCGGCGTCGGGGCGGCGCAGGTACAGCGGCGCCGGGTCCTCCCCGGGGACGCCGGCGCGGACCCGGTCGGC
>JBKOWA010000198.1:0-2726 GCA_046724155.1 Actinomycetota bacterium | reverse complement strand
GTCGTGCGCGCTCTCGATCAGCGCCCGCGTCTCGGTGTCGATGTTCCCCGCGATCTCCTCGGAGTAGTCGCGCTGGTGCCCGTAGTCGCGGCCGAGGAACGGCTCGGACTCGTTGGTGCCGTACTTCACCGCGCCCAGCTTCGCGCTCATGCCGTACTCGGTGACCATCGCGCGGGCCAACTTGGTGGCCTTCTCGATGTCGTTGCTGGCGCCCGTGGTGGGCTCGTGGAAGACCAGCTCCTCGGCGGCGCGGCCACCCAACGCGTACACCAGCTGGTCGATCATCTCCGACCGGGTCTGGGTGTAGCGGTCCTCGGTGGGCAGCACCAGGGTGTGCCCCAGCGAGCGGCCGCGGGACAGGATCGTCACCTTGTGCACCGGGTCGAGGTTGGGCAACGCCCAGGCGACCAGCGCGTGCCCGCCCTCGTGGTACGCGGTGATCTTCTTCTCCTTGTCGCTCATCACCCGGGTGCGCCGCTCGGGACCGGCGATCACCCGGTCGATCGCCTCCTCCAGGGCCGCGTTGGTGATGAGCCGGCCGCTGCCACGGGCGGTCAGCAGCGCCGCCTCGTTCACCACGTTGGCCAGGTCGGCGCCGGTGAAGCCCGGGGTGCGCCGGGCCACCGTGGTCAGGTCCACGTCCGGGGCGAACGGCTTGCCCTTGGCGTGCACCTTCAGGATCGCGACGCGCCCCTGAAGGTCCGGGCGGTCCACCGCGATCTGCCGGTCGAACCGGCCCGGCCGCAGCAGCGCCGGGTCGAGGATGTCCGGCCGGTTGGTGGCCGCGATCAGGATGACGCCGCCCTTGACGTCGAAGCCGTCCATCTCGACCAGCAGCTGGTTCAGCGTCTGCTCGCGCTCGTCGTGGCCGCCGCCGAGGCCGGCGCCGCGGTGCCGGCCGACCGCGTCGATCTCGTCCACGAAGATGATCGCCGGGGCGTTCGCCTTGGCCTGCTCGAACAGGTCGCGCACCCGGGACGCGCCGACACCGACGAACATCTCCACGAAGTCCGAGCCGGAGATCGAGTAGAACGGCACCCCGGCCTCCCCGGCGACGGCCCTGGCCAGCAGGGTCTTGCCGGTGCCGGGCGGCCCGTACAGCAGCACACCCTTGGGGATCTTCGCGCCGATGGCCTGGAACTTGGCCGGGTTCTCCAGGAACTCCTTGATCTCGTGCAGCTCCTCGATCGCCTCGTCCACCCCCGCCACGTCCGCGAACGTGGTCTTCGGCGTGTCCTTGCTCACCAGCTTGGCCTTGGCCTTGCCGAAGTTCATCACCCGGCTGCCGCCGCCCTGGATCTGGTTCATCACCAGGAACAGCAGGAACACCACGATGGCGATGGGCAGCAGGGACAGCAGCAGCTGGACGAACGTGTTCTCCTGGGTGACGTTCGTCGTGTACGTCGAGTCCCCGGGGGACTTCGACTTGATGGTCTCGAAGATCTCGTCCGCGGACTGCGCCGGGTACGACGCGGTGATCTTCTTGTCGCCGTCGACGTCGCGCTTCAGCGTGATGTCCAGCGTCTGCTGCTTGTCGTTCATGGTGATCTTGCTGAAGTTGCCCGCGTTGACCTGGGCCAGCGCCTTCGAGGTCTCCACCTCGGCGAAACCGCCGTTGCCCCGGAACAGCGCCGGCACCACGAGCACGACCAGCAAGCCAAGGGCGAGCCAGACCCACCATCTACGGAAGAAGCTTCTGCGATCCATGTGGCTGCAAGGCAACCGCTCTGGGTGGCCTCGTCCTCCTGATCTGGCTGGTACGGGCGCAGACCTCTCTCGCCGTCCGGGGGGATCATCTGCGGGTTTATCGAACGGTACACCGGACGGGGAGTCGACGCAGGGCCGCCAGCAGGCTGCCCCACTCTGGAACGACCATCCTGACCTGGGTGTTCCGCACGTCAGCCGGGCTAGGTCGATGCCTTACCCGGCCTCAACGGGTGTAGACCTCCGGCTTCAGACGCCCGACGTGTGGCAACCCACGGTACCGCTCGGCGTAGTCAAGTCCGTAGCCCACGACGAACTCGTTCGGGATGTCGAACCCGACGTACCGCACCGGCACCTCCACCTTGGTGGCCTCCGGCTTGCGCAGCAGCGCCACCACCTCGAGGCTGGCCGGCTGCCGGCTGGTCAGGTTGCGCAGCAGCCAGGACAGGGTCAGGCCGGAGTCGATGATGTCCTCGACGACCAGCACGTGCCGGCCGGAGATGTCGCGGTCGAGATCCTTGAGGATGCGCACGATGCCCGAGGAGGAGGTGGCCGAGCCGTACGACGACACCGCCATGAACTCCAGCTCGACCGGCCGGGTCAGCGCGCGGGCCAGGTCGGACATGAACATCACGGCGCCCTTGAGCACCCCGACCAGCAGGAGCTCCCGGTCGCTGTAGTCGGCGTCGATCCGGGCGGCCAGCTCCGTGATCTTGTCCCGGATCTCCCGCTCGGACACCACGACGGTCTCGATGTCCCCGTCGTACACGGTTGCTCCTCGCGGCTGTGGGCATCGGGCAGGTGCAGTGTGCCATGCCGGCGCCGGCGGGCGCGCCGGTCAGCCTCCGGAGAGGTGCAGCCCCCCTTGGCCGCGGCCCACCCGCCAGCCGGCCGGGAGGCTGACCGGGCCCTGGCCGTGCCAGCGGGTGAGCAACGCGTCCACCGCGGCCAGGTGTGCCGAGGTCAGGCCCGGAACGTCGCGCAGCCAGGCGCGCAGCAGCCGGCGGCGCAGCGCCTCGGGC
>JBKOWA010000166.1:0-2337 GCA_046724155.1 Actinomycetota bacterium | reverse complement strand
CGGGCGGCCGGCCGGCTAGGTGAGGCCGTGGCGGAACTGGAGATCGTGGTCGCGTTGGACCGAGCCGTTCAGCATCCGGACCTGGACGCAGACACGGCCATGCTCCAGCGGGTCCGGGCCGAGGCCGCGGAGCTGCCGGGCGGCCCGTCATAGGTGGCTCCCAGCCTGCGTCCCGACCCGAGCACTCGGGATGACGCGGTGGACGTGGAGGCGCGCTACTACCGTTGACGACGGATGGTCAGCCGGGTGCCGGCGTGGGCGGGCAGGTCTCGGTCGTGTGTTCGGAGGGCACGAGGATGGACGAGCCTCTTGCCGGCGCTCTCGGCTTCAGCTGGGACCGCCCGGCGGTGGCCATGCTGGCCGTGCAGGTCGGCGTGCACGCACCCGAGCGGGCGGTGTGGCGTTACCAGCGCTCGCTGCCCGAGTTCGTGTGGGATGCCGCGGTGCTGGAGGGGAACCCGTTCACCTTCCCCGAGGTGCAGACGCTGATGGACGGCATCACCGTCGGCGGACGCAAACTCGGCGACGAGCGCCAGGTGGCGAACCTGGCCGAGGCGGCGCGGGAGTTGGCTGCGCTGGTGAAGTCCGGACATTTCGCGCTGGACAAACCGACCTCCGACCGGCTGCAGTATCTCATCGCCAGGGACGAGGCCCTCGAAGCCGGCCATTTCCGTGGAGAAGGCGCGCTGACGCTGACGCCGGGAGTCAGCCTGGGCGAACACGGGAGATACCTGCCACCCAAGACCGAGCCCGGCGGGGAGAACCTGCGCCGCATCCATAGGCGGGGCCTTGAGGCCATCCAGGCCGGCATCGCCGACCCGTTCGAGCAGGCCCTCGCCTACTTTCTCTTCGCGTCGCTGCAGCAGTTCTATTTCGACGGCAACAAGCGTACCGGCCGCTCGATGATGAACGGGCACCTGATGTCGCACGGCATCGACGCTGTCAGCGTGCCCGCCGGCCGGCGCCTGGAGTTCAACGCCGGCATGGTCGACTTCTTCCGCACCCGGCACGCGACCGCGATGTTCGGCTTCCTCGCGTCCTGCCATCCGGACCTGTCCGACGATCGACAGGCCGACAGCACGGATGACTCCGCGCAGTGTTGACGCAGCCGGTCATCACGCCGCCGCTGCCACTGGTGCAGCGCCGCGTTAGTCCTGGGGGGTTGATCCAGGCTGTGGGGTCGGCGAGGTAGAGGCCGAGGGTGCAGTCGAGGGCTTGTTCGGGGATGCCGGTGGGGTGGCCGTTGGGGAGCCGGGTGTCGTGGTAGGTGTCGGTGCTGGCGCGGTAGAGCGTGAAGGCCCAGTTGGTGGGTGAGCCGAAGTAGCGCAGGCGGCATAAGTGGGTTACGGGTGGGTGACGTCGTCGGCGGTGGTGGCGGTGACGGCGCGGCGGAGCCAGGTGTCGAGTTGGGTCAGGTCGGTGCAGGTGAGGATCTGTTCGCGGATGGCGTCGGGTACGGGCACCCCTCGGGCGTCGAGCACGGTGAGCACTGCACGGCCCTCACCCAATGCCTCTCCCAGTGCCCGACCCCGGGCGTCGATCTCGCGAAACAGTTCGCTGTGGTACTCGGAGTCGGTGGCGGTGCTCATGTAGGCCTCCCAACGTGCTCGGGGTGCCTGGGGCAGCCCGGCCAGCACAACGTCATAGTACAAGATCGCCTTTTTCGGGCCGAGCGCTCGCAGCGCCTCCGCCAGCGCCGGGAACACCACGTCCACGTCCGCGTCGCCGCCGTGGCAGACCGCCGAGAACACCGCCAGCGCCGGGTTGGCCCGGGCCAGCTCCACATCGACGACCAGCGGCACATCGTGGGGGGTGAAGATGAACGGCCGCAGCGGCTGGCTGAGCCCGTCGTACTCGAACATGGCCCGGTACCGGCGGGCGATCGCGGGATCGGGGCAGTAGACCACCAGCGCCGCGTTGACCGTCAGCTCGGCCTCCAACTGGGCGACGTAGAGCTTCCACGTCCACCGTTTGGTGGGATCCCAGCCGCGTTGGATCTCCAGCACCACCGCGAGCACCGGCTGGTCGGCCGCGTCGCAGTACAGCAGCATGCCGTCGGCGTGGTAGGTACGCGGGACCAGCACCCGCACATCGGTAGCCTGCGCGCGGGCATGATCGTAGTCCGGCACCTTGACATCGAACAGGTGCGCCAACAGCCAGGTCACCAGACCCGGGTCCAGCTTGGCCAACGCGATCGGCGACTCATGCTCCCCACTCGGCATGGCGCCACCGTACAAGCCAGGTACGACAACATCCGGCGGCAGACGAGGACCTGCTCACCTCCGGTGCAGGCAGGGCTCCGCAATCGCACTGTGGCCCCGCTGTCGGGTAGACTGG
>JBKOWA010000349.1:0-6326 GCA_046724155.1 Actinomycetota bacterium | reverse complement strand
GCGGCGACGTCGGGAACGTCGACGTGCCGCTGCCACCGCGCCTCGTCCGGCGTCTCACCGACCGCGCCGCCCAGCTCGGCATCACCGTCAACACGGTGGTCCAGGGCGCGTGGGCGCTGACGCTCGGCCGGCTGACCGGCCGCCGGGAGGTCGTCTTCGGCGCCACCGTCTCCGGCCGGCCGGCCGCGCTGCCCGGGGTGGACGACATCGTCGGCCTGTTCATCAACACGCTGCCGGTACGGATGGACTGCGACCCCGGGGCCACGCTGGCCGAGCTGCTGACCGACCTGCAGGACCGGCAGGCCGCGCTGCTGGACCACCACCACTACGGGCTGCCCGACATCCACCGGGCGGTCGGCGTGGAGACGCTGTTCGACACGCTCGTCGTCTTCGAGTCCTTCCCCGTCGACCACGTCGGCCTGCGCGACGCCACGGCGGCCGCCGGGCTGGGCTGCTCCGGCCTCACCCCGGTCACCGGCACCCACTACCCGCTGGTCGTCACCGCCGACGTCGCCCCCGGCCTGCGGCTGTCCCTGCAGTTCCAGCACGGGATCTTCGAACGGGCCGAGGTGGCGGCCATGGCCGAGCGCCTCCACCGGGTGCTGGCCCAGTTCGCCGCGAACCCCCACACGGCGGCCCGCGACGTCGAGGTGCTGTCCGCCGCCGAGCGGCAGCGGGTGCTGTCCGAGCTGAACGGCACCGCGGCCGCGCTGCCGGAGTTGACCCTGCCCGAGCTGTTCGAGCGGCAGGCCGCTGCCACGCCGGAGGCCGTCGCGGTCGTCGGGGCCGGCGGCGACGGCGGGGACGGCAGGGACGGCAGGGACGGCAGGGACGGCAGGGACGGCGGCTCGCTCACCTCCCGGGCGCTCAACGAGCGGGCCAATGCGGTGGCGCACGGCCTGATCCGGCGCGGGGTGGGGCCGGAGTCGGTCGTCGCGGTCGCGGTGCCGCGCTCCCCGGAGCTGGTCGTCGCGCTGCTGGGGGTGCTGAAGTCCGGCGCGGCCTACCTCCCGATCGACCCCGAGTACCCCGACCACCGGCTCGAGCACGTGCTTACCGACGCGCGCCCCGCCCTCGTCCTCGCCGCGTCCACGCCGGCTGCCGAGGCGAAGGTGCCCCGCTGCGTCGAGGCGCTTGCGGTGACCGGCGTCCCGCGGGTCGACCTGGCTGAGCTCGCCGCCGAGCCGGGCGACCCGAGCAGCCCGGGCGACGCGAGCAGCACGGACGACGCCAGCAGCCCGGGCAACCTGAGCAGCCTGGGCAACCCGGTTAACCCGGGTGACCCGAGCAGTTCGGGCGACGCCAGCAGGCTGAGCGACCCGAGCAGCCCGGGTGCCCTGAGCAGCCCGGGTGCCCTGAGCAGCCCGGGTGCCCTGAGCAGCCCGGGTGCCCTGAGCAGCCCGGGTGACGCCAGCAGCCTGGACGACTCCAGCATCCCGGGCAACCCGGGCAACGGGGACCGGCGGGCGCCGCTGCTGCCGGACCACCCGGCCTACGTCATGTACACCTCCGGGTCCACCGGGACGCCGAAGGGTGTCGTCGTCACCCACCGCAACGTCGCCAACTGCATCCCCGGCCTGGTGGCGAGCCTGGGCGGGCCGGGCTCCCGGATGCTCGCCCAGGCGTCGGTCAGCTTCGACGTGTCGGTGTTCGAGATCTTCGCGACGCTGTGCACGGGTGGCAGCGTCGAGGTGGTCCGGGACGTGCTGGTCCTGGCCGAACGGGACGGCTGGTCCGGTGGCACGGTCAGCTCGGTGCCGTCGGCGTTCGCCGAGGTGCTCGACGGTGCGGGCGGCCGGAGCGGGAGCCGCATCAGGGCCGCCGCGGTGGCGTTCGCCGGGGAGGGGCTGCCGGCGTCCCTCGTGCGGCGGGTCCGCGCGGCGATCCCCGGCGTCCGGGTGGTCAACGGCTACGGGCAGACCGAGACGTTCTACGCCACCACGTACGTGATCGACGGCGGCGCCGAGTGGGCCGGCGGCCCCGAGGTGCCGATCGGCACCCCGCTGGCCAACGTCCGCGTCTACGTCCTCGACACCGGCCTGCAACCCGCGCCGCCGGGCGCGTACGGGGAGCTCTACGTGGCCGGGGCGACCGTCAGCCGCGGCTACCGCGGGCACCCCGGGCTGACCGCGGAGCGGTTCGTCCCGGATCCCTTCGGGCCGCCCGGCTCGCGGATGTACCGCACCGGCGACCTGGCCCGGTGGAATGGCGACGGGCAGCTGGAGTACGGCGGGCGCACCGACGTCCAGGTGAAGATCCGCGGGGTCCGGGTGGAGCCGGCCGAGGTGGAGGCGGTGCTGGCCGCCCACCCCGGCATCGTGGCGGCGGCCGTCGTCCCGCGCCGGGCCCGCGGCGGCCGGGGCACCTACCTCGCCGGGTACGTGCTGCCCGCGGCCGGCCGGCTGCCCGAGGACCTGCGCGAGTACGTGGCGGCGGCGCTGCCCGACGTGATGGTGCCGTCCGCGTTCGTCGCGCTCGAGGCGTTCCCGCTGATGCCCAACGGCAAGCTGGACCGCGCGGCGCTGCCCGAGCCGGAGTTCGGCGGCGGCCGGTACCGGGCACCGCGCACCGCGCCCGAGGCCGCGCTGTGCCAGCTGCTCGCCGAGGTGCTCGGCGAGCCGCAGGTCGGCATCGACGACGACTTCTTCCTGCTGGGCGGGCACTCGCTGCTGGCCACCCGGCTGGTCAACCGGATCCGGGCGGCGCTGGGCAGCGAGGTGCGGATCCGGCAGGTCTTCGACTCGCCGACGGTCGCCCAGCTCGCCCGGCACCTGCCGGCCGGCTCCGCGGCCCGGCCCCCGCTGCGCCGGGCATCCCTGGACCGGGCAGCGCAGGACCCGGCAGCGCAGGACCGGGGAACACAGGACCGGGGAACGCAGGACCGGGCGGTACAGCGGCCCGAGCGCGTGCCGCTGTCGTTCGCGCAGCGCCGGCTGTGGTTCATCGACCGGTTCGACGGGCCGTCGGCGCTCTACAACCACGCGCACGCGCTGCGCCTGACCGGCCCGCTCGACGTGCCGGCGCTGCGCTCGGCGGTGCGGGACGTGGTGGGGCGCCACGAGAGCCTGCGGACGTTGATCGTCGAGGACGATGCGGGGCACCCGTTCCAGCAGGTGGTGCCCGCCGCGGACGTGGTGCTGGACATCCCGCTCGTCGAGCTGGCCCCGGCCGCGGTCACCGACACCGCGTTCAACAACACCGCGGCCACCGACACCGCGTTCGACAAAACCGCGATCGAGGACGTGGCGGGACGGGACGCGGCGGTCAGGGACGCCGTGGCGCGAGCGCTGGCGGAGCCGTTCGAACTGTCCGCCGAGATCCCGGTGCGGGCCTCGGTGCTGCGGTGCGGTGCCGAGGACCACGTGCTGGTCCTGGTTATCCACCACATCGCCACCGACGGCGAGTCGATGGTCCCGCTGGCGCGGGACCTGGCCACCGCCTACGCGGCGCGGCGGCGGGGCGCGGCACCGGGCTGGCCCGAGCTGCCGGTGCAGTACGTCGACTACACGCTGTGGCAGCGCGAGCTGCTGGGCGACGAGAACGACCCCGGGAGCGTGCTCGCCGCGCAGTCGGCGTACTGGCGGGGCGAGCTGGCGGGCGTGCCCGCGCCGCTGCCGCTGCCGCTGGACCGTCCCCGGCCCCCGGTGGCCAGCCACCGCGGCGACTTCGTGGAGCTCGGCCTCGAGCCCGAGGTGCTGGCCGCGGTCGAGAAGCTGGCCCGGGCCCGGGGCGCGACGGCGTCCATGGTGCTGCAGGCGGCGCTCGCCGTGCTGCTGCACCAGCTCGGCGCCGGCGAGGACATCCCGATCGGCTCCCCGATCGCCAACCGCACCGACGCGGGGCTGGCCGAGCTGGTGGGGTTCTTCGTCAACACCTGGGTGCTGCGCGCCGACCTGTCCGGCAACCCGTCGTTCGAGCAGGTGCTGGACCGGGTGCGCGGCAAGGCACTGGCCGCGTACGAGAACCAGGACGCCCCGTTCGAACGGCTGGTGGAGCTGCTCAACCCGGAGCGCTCAACCGCGTACCACCCGCTGTTCCAGGTGATGTTCGCCTGGCAGAACATCGCGCGGGAGGACTTCGAGCTGCGCGGCCTGCGGGTGCGCCACGAGCCCCCGTTCACGGCGACCGCGAAGTTCGACCTGTTCTTCAACCTGGGCGACATCCCCGGCGCCGGCGTCATGGGCTACCTGGAGTACGCGACCGACCTGTTCGACCGGGAGACCGCGCAGCACCTGGCCGCCCGGTTCGTCCGGGTGGTGGAGCAGGTCGCCGCCGACCCGGCCCGGCCGGTCGCCCGCGTGGACGTGCTGGTGCCGGCCGAGCGGGAGCTGCTGGCCGGGTACAACGACACGGCGGCGCCGGTGCCGGAGCTGACCATCACCGCGCTGCTCGACGACCAGGTCGCCGCCACGCCGGACGCCGTGGCGGTGGAGGGCGGCGGGCAGCGGCTGACGTACCGGCAGCTCGACCGGCGCGCCGACCAGGTGGCCGCCGAGCTGGTCCGGCGCGGCATCGGCGCGGAGTCGCTGGTCGCGCTGGCCCTGCCGCGCAGCGCCGACCTCGTCGCCGGGATGCTCGGCATCCTCAAGGCCGGCGCCGGCTACCTGCCGGTCGACCCGCGTTACCCGAGCGCGCGCCTGGACCACATGCTCGCGCAGGCGGCGCCGCGGCTCATCCTCACCACCGCGGGCGTGACCGGGATGTGGGCCGGCGGCGGCATCCCGTGCCTGCTCATCGAGGACGTCGGCGCCGGCGGGGACGGCGGTGTTGGCCTCAATGGCGGTGTTGGCTCCGACGGCGGTGTTGGCCTCGACGGCGGTGTTGGCCTCGACGGCGGTGTTGGCCTCGAGGGCGGTGTTGGCCTCTCCGGCGCCGCGGGCGCCGGGCTGGTCCCGCCGCGGCCGGACGGCCTCGCGTTCGTCATGTACACCTCGGGGTCGACCGGCGCGCCGAAGGGCGTGTGCATCACGCACCGCAACGTGATGTCCTGCCTGCCCTCGCTGGTGGCGGCGGTGGGTGCCCCGGGAGCGCGCCTGCTGGCCGGCACGTCGGTCAACTTCGACGTCTCGGTGTTCGAGATCCTCAGCACGCTGTCCGCCGGCGGGACCGTGGAGATCGTCCGCGACGTGCTGGAGCTGGGCGAGCACGAGGGCGGCTGGCCGGGCGGGGTGGTCAGCGCCGTCCCGTCGGTGTTCGCCCAGGTGCTCGAGCAGGTCGCGGAGCGGGGGACGACCCTGGACACGGTCGTCTTCGGTGCCGACACGCTGCCGGCGGCGCTGGTGGCGCGGGTCCGCGAGGCGTTCCCCGGCGTGCGGGTGGTCAACTGCTACGGGCAGAGCGAGACCTTCTACGCCACCTCGTTCCGGCTGCCTGCCACCGCCCCCTGGGACCGGGCGGCGAACGCGCCGATCGGCCGGCCGCTGGGCAACGTCCGGGTGTACGTCCTCGGTCCCGGCCTGGTGCCCGTGCCGCCCGGCGTGGTGGGGGAGCTGTACGTCGCCGGCGCGACCGTCGGGCGCGGCTACCTCGGCCTGGCCGGCCAGACCGCCGAACGGTTCGTCGCCGACCCCTGCGGCCCGCCCGGGTCGCGGATGTACCGCACCGGTGACCTGGCCCGCTGGAACGCCGACGGCCAGCTGGAGTACGCCGGCCGCGCCGACGCCCAGGTCAAGGTCCGCGGCCTGCGGATCGAGCCGGGCGAGGTCGAGGCCGCGCTCACCGCGCACCCCGGTGTCGCCCAGGCCGTCGTCGTCACCCGCCCCGGCCGGACCGGCAGCCTCCAGCTGGTCGGCTACGTGGTCCCGGTCCGCGATGGCTCCGATGCGCTCGACGAGCTCGACCTCACCCGGGACGTGTCGGCCGGGGCGCTGCGCCGCTTCCTCGCGGCCCGGCTGCCGGAGTACCTGGTCCCCGCGACCTTCGTCCTGCTGGACCGGCTGCCCCTGGACCCCAACGGCAAGGTGGACCGCAACGCGCTGCCGGAGCCGGTCACCGCCACGACCGCGTACCGGGCGCCCGGCGACCCCGAGGAGACCTCCCTCGCCGCAGTCTTCGCCCAGGTCCTCGACCTGGACGTGGTCGGCGCCGAGGACGACTTCTTCGCGATCGGCGGGGACAGCATCCGCTCGATCCAGGTGGTCTCCCAGGCCCGCCAGCGGGGCGTGGAGATCAGCCCGCGGGAGATCTTCGAGCACCGGACGGTGGCCGGGCTCGCCCGGCTGGTGCGGGACCGGGCGGTGGCGACGCAGCGGCTGCCCGAGCTCGGCGGCGGCGGCGTCGGCTGGCTGCCGGCGCTGCCCATGGCGCGGTACCTCGCGGAGCTGGGC
>JBKOWA010000309.1:0-3103 GCA_046724155.1 Actinomycetota bacterium | reverse complement strand
TCCCACGACCCTGCTCCGCCGGCGCGGCGGCTCCTCCCAGCCGCCCAGCCGCGTCGCCAGAAGCGGGCATGCGGGCGATCCGGGGCTATCCGGGTCCTGCCGGGCAAAAGTCTTCGGTCGTGGTCCTTTCGTGCAGGTCGCGAGGGGCGTACGCTGACACAACGCTCCCAATCAGACACAGATCGCATTGTTGAGCGAGTGTCGGTTAAGGGATTGCGGTGAGACGATTTGTCCTTTTTGTGAGGATGGCGAGGCGTAGACCTGCAGTGGCCCGGCCGCGGGTGGGTGGATTATTCCATCATGGGTTGTTAAGGAGCGAATGTCGGGTAAGGAGGTGGTGGGGTGTCGGCGGGCGCCGACGTCCTGCGCAAGAGTCTGTTCCGCGAGCTGTTCTGGACCAGGACGACCCTGCTGCTGGTGCTCTTGGTGGTGACGTCGATCATCGCGATGGCGGTGGCGAGCACGATGAGTCCGGGGAGCATGAAGAACTTCCTGCTGGCCTTCGCCACCGGCACCATGGTCTCGGCCGTCGTCGGTTTCGGCCAGACGTTGATCACCGCCAGTGCCGCCCGGCAGGTACTGGTGGACTCCCTCGTCGAGCAGAGCAAGCAGGCGCTACAGGATCTCAGCGACGAGTACCGGGCGCTGAACCGGGAGTTCTTCCCGACCCACGTCTTCGAGCCGACGCCGGAGCCGGACCTGGCCTTCAACCGCTTCATGACCGAGGACCTCCGGCGGACCCGGCAGTACTTCTTCCGCGGGTTCTCCGGCCGGCACGCGGCGGCCCGGCTGCTGCTGTCCCACTCCGAGCGTGAGCTGCGCGCGGTGATCGCCGACCCGACCGACCGGAACTCGATCAGCGGCCGGGCCACGTACCTGATGCGGTACGCCGACGGTGACTACGAGGCCATCCGGGCGCAGTTGCACGAGGAGATCTGCGTCGGCCTGGTCGGGCTCTACCAGGCCCGTACCAGGTGCAGCCGGATCGACCTGACCATCATGGTGCAGCCGCCGCTGGACCGGATCGAGATCTTCGACGAGAGCGTGTGGGTGACGCTGTTCAGCGACTCGGCCGGCGCCACCACGCCCTATCCCCGGACCCTGCGTTTCTCTCGAAACTCGTTCATCTATGACAAGGAACGGTCGGAGTTCCTGCAGATCGCCAACTCGCGGCTGTCCTGGCACGCCACGATGGTGCCGGACACCAGCACCGCGGAGTTCATGTCGATATTCCACAAGATCACCGGCGTGCCGCTGACCCAGGACGCCTTCGCCGCACTCGATGAGAAGTTCGTTCGTTTTCGGCGTAGCTTTGCGGCGCGGGCTGGGCTGGAGGGGTGATTCGCGTGCTAGCCGCATTTACCGGCCTGGCCGAACTGGGCGACGACCTGCGGCGGTTGGGCGGGCCGCTGGCCGACGACTGGGACCGGGTCTGGCGGGTGTTCGAGAGCTGGGCCGCCCGCCCCGGGCTGGCCGCCGGGCTTCGTACCACACTCCGCGACCTGCCGGCCGAGCAGGCCGCGGAGCTGACCGCCCGGTCCCGGGAGACGACCACGCACTTCGCGTGGTGCATCGTGGACCGCCCGGGCGACCCGTTCTCGTTCTGGATCAACGAGTACAAGTCCATGCGGGACTGGCGTCCGGGGTATGCCGACTCCATTCACAACCACCGCTACCACTTCTGCACCACGATCCTGACCGGCGGTTACCTGCACGAGTACTACCGGGTGGCGCTCGACCCGGCCGGCCGCGAGGTGGTCAGCGCTGCGTTGGCCGACCGCGGCCTGCGCGGCGCCGGCACCGCGGCCCGCCTGCTGGCCGACGAGTTCCACCGGATCCCCGAGGTGTCCCCCGGGACGATCACCTTCCTCGTCAAATCCCGGCCGGTGAAGGACTGGAGCCTGTCCTTCGACCCCGGCCGGCAGCAGAGCCACCGGCACGTTCCCGTGGAGGCCCGACTCGCTGATCTCATCGCCCGCCTGTAGGAGCCTAATGGGATCTACGTGGCCGGTTCCGGCCACGGCCGGCCGTCGCGCTCATTGCTGGCATACCATCTCCCCTGGCCGGTAACCGGAGGGCCCGATCTCCGAACGGGGAGAGAGATCCAATGCCGAACCAGGGGATGGCCGGTGCAGCGCGGTCCGCGGTGCCGCTGGCAGCGGTCGCGGAGGTGGAGCGGCGGGTACATGAGCTGTGCGTCCGGCATGCCGGACGGCTGCCCTTCCACGGCTGGCACCACGTCGACTTCGTGCGGCGGAAGGCGGTGCAGTTCGCCGGAAGGAACGGCGCCGACCCGGTGGTGGTCGAGGTCGCGGCGCTGGTACACGACCTGAACTACCTGGTCCGGCCCAACTCGCCGGCAGCGGACGGCGGTCAGTTGCGGATGGTCATCCTGGCCGGCGCCGGCATCGCGAAGCGGGTCGCGCACCGGGTCGATGCGGTGGTGAACGAGGCCGAGATGCGCACCCGGCACCGCGACATCTCGCTGGAGGCCCAGGCGCTCAGCGACGCGGACACCCTGTTCAAGGCGCTGCCGATCACCCCGGTGGTGCTCGCCCACCGGTACCTGACGGAGAACGGCATCACCCTCCGGGCGCTGGCCACCAAGATCGTGGGCGAGCAGCGCGGCAAGTACGACGAGGGCTTCTACTTCTACAACCCGCACGCCGCCGCCACCTACTCACGCTGGGCGCTGGCCAACCTGGAGCTCTGGGGGTGCATCCTCGAGGCGCTGGACGACCCCGCGGTCGAGGACCTGCTCGGCGCCACCGAGTAGCCGGTGGGCTGAGAGCGGCTACCGGGTAACCGGAGCGGTACCTGCGTGCTGTGGTGTCGATTCACGTCAACGGGCACCGGACTACGACGGCGTGGTCACTGGAAACCCGAGTTCAGCTGCGGCCGGGGCTAGCTCATGGTCGTATGTCACGAAGTCTGTCAGCTCGGTCAGGAACGGGTCGGCGGTGGCCAGGTGGATCGCGTCGAGGGAGCCCAGCCGGCGGATGCCGTAGGACCGGGCCCTGGTCAGCACTGTGCTGGTGATGTCCACCATGTACAGGCCCCTGACCGCCTGCCCGGTCACGTAGGGGACACGCTGGTGGTCCAC
>JBKOWA010000523.1:0-2332 GCA_046724155.1 Actinomycetota bacterium | reverse complement strand
GCCGGCCCGGGGCCGATCTGCACAGCCTCGTCGGCATATCGGACCACCGCGGAGTCACGGTCGGCGGTGGAGTACACGGCGACCGTGCGGATGCCGAGCTCCCGGCATGCCCGCGCGACCCGCAGCGCGATCTCCCCCCGATTCGCGATCAGCACCTTGCTGAACAAGCTTGCCTCCGAATTGTTCCTTGCGTGCTGGTAAAGCGGCCCGGCTGGCTAGTGGGCCGGCTCGATGGCGAACAGCCGGTCGCCGTACTCGACCGGGGTGCCGTCCGCGACCAGCACGTCGAGCACCTGGCCGTCCAGGTCGGCCTCGACCGGGATCATCAGCTTCATCGCCTCGATGATCCCGACCTGCTGGCCGGGCCGGACCACGTCGCCCGGCTGGACGAACGGCTCCGCGCCCGGCTCCCGGGAGCGGTAGAACATGCCGACCACCTGGGCGGTGATGAACTGCTCGGTACCGGCCAGCGGCGAGAGCAGCTCGGCGGGCCCGGCCACCAGTCCAGCCGGCGCCGCGCCGGCGGGCACCGCGGTGGCCGGCTGGCCGGGCTCCGGCCACTCCAGCTCGATCTCGATGCCCTCGGTGCGGATCCGCAACGACCGCGGCGCCCGTTCCAGCCCGGCCAGCAGGCCGAGGGCGCTGTCCCGCACGCTGTTCAGCACCACGGCCGCTCCGGCCGGCTCGACCACGTCGAACGGCTCGGGCAGCCGGAGCCGGGCCGGCGTGTCACTGGTTGTCATTGCGCGTCCTCCTCAGGAACACCAGGTCGGCGCCGAAGCGCCGGAACTTCTCGTGCCGGAGGGCGACCAGCCGCCCCGGGTCGTTCTCCGCCAGCTGCTGCAGCGAGCTGACAACCGCGTCGTGCACGTACTCGGCGGCGGCCAGGTGGTCGGTGTGCGCGCCGCCATCGGGCTCCGGCACGA
The DNA here is from genome assembly GCA_046724155.1 of Actinomycetota bacterium. Taxonomy (GTDB): domain Bacteria; phylum Actinomycetota; class Actinomycetes; order Mycobacteriales; family JACQDL01; genus JBKOWA01. Next base: position 1,406 of record JBKOWA010000523.1, on the reverse strand, counting down.
CGCCGTCCACGATCCCCTCGGCGAGCAGCTGCCGGGCGTCCACGTGCAGCGCCTCGGCGGCGCGCGGTGCCGCCGCCGGGTCGTTCCACAGGATCGCGGCGCACCCCTCCGGGCTGATCACCGAGTACGTCCCGTTGGCGCTGATCAGCACCCGGTCGGCCACCGCGAGGGCGAGCGCGCCGCCGCTGCCGCCCTCACCGGTGATCACCGTGACCACCGGCACCGGCAGCCCCGACATCAGCCGGATCATCTCGGCGATGGCGATGGCCTGCCCGCCCTCCTCGGCGTCCACCCCCGGGTAGGCACCCGGGGTGTCCACGAACGTGATCACCGGCAGGCCGAGCTTGGCCGCCAGCCGGGCCAGCCGGGCGGCCTTGCGGTACCCCGCGGGGCGGGCCATCCCGTAGTTCCGCTCGGCCAGCTCGGCCGGGGTGTGGCCCTTCTGGTGGCCGAGCACCACCACCGGGATGCCGGCCACCCGCGCCACCCCGCCGACGATCGCCTGGCAGTCACCGGACACCCGGTCGCCGCGCAGCTCCTCGAAGTCGTCGAACGCCCGGCTCAGGTAGTCCAGAGTGGTCGGCCGGCCCAGGTTGCGGGCCCGCTGCACGGCCTCCCAGGGCACCGCCGGGGGCAGCTCGGTGTGGTCGGTGACCACCGTGTCGGCCACCGCCGGCGCGCCGGCCACCCCGCGCCGGGTGCCGATCGACAGCAGCCGGCCCAGCGTCTGGCGCAGCGCGTGCCGTGGCGTGATGGCGTCGATCAGGCCCTGCTTGAGCAGCACCTCGGCGCTCTGGAAGCCCTTGGGCAGGCGCTGCCTGATGGTCTGCGCGATCACCCGGGGGCCGGCGAAGCCGAGCCGGGCGCCGGGCTCGGCCACGATCACGTCGGTCAGCGTGGCGAACGAGGCGGCCACCCCGCCGTACGTCGGGTCGGTGACCAGCGACACGGTGAGGATGCCGGCCTCGTCCAGCTGCCCGAGCGCCTGGCTGGTCTTGGCCATCTGCATCAGCGACAGCGCGCCCTCCTGCATCCGGGCGCCGCCGGAGGCGGTCACCAGGAGCAGCGGGGTGCGCTCGCGCAGTGCGGCCTCGGCGGCCAGGGTGATCAGCTCGCCGACCGCGGCGCCCAGGCTGCCGCCGAGGAACCGGAAGTCCATCACCGCGGCGATGACCGGGGTGCCGTCGATGCGGCCGCGGGCCACCAGCACCGCCTCGGCCAGCCCGGTGCCGCGCCGGGCGCCGTGCCACCGGTCCGGGTACGGCTTGGAGTCGACGAAGCCGAGCGGGTCGTCCAGCCTCACCGCGGCGTCGAACAGCTCGACCGAACCCTCGTCCAGCAGCTGGCCGATCCGCTCCGGCGCGGTCAGCCGCAGGTGGCTACCGCAGTCCGGGCAGACCCGCAGG
>JBKOWA010000172.1:0-3411 GCA_046724155.1 Actinomycetota bacterium | reverse complement strand
GTTCTTGTCGGCGACCGCGGACAGGTAGCCGTCGGCGTCGAAGTAGAACTGGGTGCGGTCCGGGCGGGTCATCACCCAGGCCCGGGACGGGTCGGTGTTGCCGGTCTTCTGCAGGTACAGGTGCACGCCGGCGGGGTGGTCGTAGTCCCAGACGCTCGGGTCGGTGGAGCCGTGCTTGTTCAGCGCGAACAGGTGGCTGGTGCCGTCCCCGTCGGTCAGTGCCACCTCGGTCGGCCAGTCCTGGCCCGGCGGGTGGAAGTCGAGCGGGCTACCCAGCCGCATCATGCTGGACGCGGACAGCGACCAGCCCTGGCCCATCGACGAGTCCGAGGTGTCGAGGGAGTTGTAGGCCATCCGGACGAAGCTGGCCACGCCGCGGCTGGGGTTGGAGAACGCGTCATACCCCCAGACCGCGTTGCCGGCGAACAGGTTGTTCATCACGGTGCCGCCGGCGCCGGTGTTCTTGCCGGCGTACTGGTAGAACTTCTCCAGGCCGAGCTGGTCCGAGGTCGGGTCTTCGACCGCCACGTTCTGGTCCAGCGGCGGGATGCCGTCGGTCTGGGAGAGGTACTGCCCGGTCGACTTGTTCAGCAGGTCCCAGCGCAGGACGAACTGCTCCCGCTTGTTGCCCGACCCGGACTGGATCGGCGTCTTCACGGCCGCGTTGACGGTGACCGTGTCGCCGGGCACCACATCCTTCGGCAGCGCGGTCTCCAGCCGGTTCCCGCCGGTGGTCACATCGGTGCCGTCCGGCAGTGCCCAGTGGTAGGACAGCACCCGGGAGGCCGCCGGCCAGGTCGTCGCGGTGGTGTTGGTGAGAGTGACCGGGATGGTGTACTGGTCGCCCGGGATCATCCGGGACGGGGTGTAGGGGGCGTAGTAGGTGTTGGCGGCGGTCTTCTCCAGGTAGGTGACCACCAGCCGGGGCCGCAGCTGCGGCTCGGCGCCCTCCTTGGACAGGAACATCACCCGCTGGCTGGCCACCGACTCGTCGTGCATCTTCAGCAGCAGGCCGTAGTTGCTGGCCGGGTTGGCCAGCCAGCCGGCGGTGATGCCGGTGACCTTCCAGGTCTGCCACTCCGGGTCGTTGGTGATCCCGCCGGCGCTGTCGGCCGCGGTCGAGTTGAAGTCGCCGCCGGGCTTGGTCCACAAGGTGGTGGCGTTGGCGCGGTTCCAGGTGGCGGTGGTCTCGCCGAACGCGCGGGTCAACGCGTGCACGTCGACCGTTCCAGTTGTGGCGCCGTAGTCGTAGGTCGCCCACATCCACAGCTGGGAGTCGATCACCGTGGAGCCGGCCGGGATGCCGGTCGGGGTCGGGAACTTCACCACCCCGCGGGTGACCCCGTAGTAGTCGGAGTTGTTGCCCGCCGAGACGTACGGGTCGCCGTCGTAGACGTTGACGTTCTCGTCCGGGCGCAGCTTGGACAGGGTGGTGTCCGGCGCCGTGCCCTGGAAGATCTTCGTGACCCGGCCGGCCTTCGGCAGCCGGACCACCTGGGTGGGCGCCCCGATGACCTGCCCGTCCTTCGTCTTGACCGCGACCATGTAGTAGTAGGCGTTGCCGAACGGGTCCGCCGAGTCCGCCGGCGTCGGCACGGCCGTGGTGTCGGTGAACGCGGTGGTGCCCGCCGCCACCGGCGCGACCAGCGTCGCCGGGCCGGGGGTGAACGTCTGGTAGATGCTGCGGTGCACCTGGTACTCGACGATGTCGTCGCCCGTCGCCGGGCTCGGGTCCGCGTACGCCGACCAGGACAGCTGCGCGCCGGTCGCGGTGACCGTGGTCGGCGGCGCGAGCGTCACCCCGGGGCGGCCCCAGGTCAGGACCAGCTTCGGCCGGTTGTCGGACTCCCCGCCGTAGGCGTACTCCGACGCCTCGTACCGCGGCCCGCCGCGACCCAGCGTCGCCTCGTCGGTCGCCTTGACCATGAAGCCGTAGTTCGGGTTCGTGCCGTTGATCCAGGACTGCACGATGCTGCGGACGCTGAAGGTGTTCCAGACGCTGGAGATCGCCGCCTTCTTGGTGTCGGTGGCGGTCTTGGTGAACCGCACCGCGTCCGCGATCGCCGCCTTGGTGGTGTCGGTGGAGTCCTTCAGCACCACCTTGTGGCTGGTGCCGGCCAGCAACGACCGGGTGCCCAGGCTGGTCCACACCCCGCCGGTGCCGGACGCCTGGTTGACGTTCACCGCAGCCGAGCCGCCGTTGTAGTAGACGGTGTACGGCACGGTCGTCCGGTCGCTGGCCGGCACGTAGTGCGCCTCCACCAGGTAGTTGCCGGACTCGGTCAGCCGCGGCACCCAGGTGTAGGTGTCGCCGACCACGCTGTCCTTGTTCGCCTGGTAGTCACCGTTGATCCCGTACGGCGTCAGGGTCGGGTTCGTCGAGTACGGCCACGCCCCGGTGAACGAGGTCTTGCCCGCGTCCCCGTCATCGACCTGCTCGACGTTCGCCCCGACCTCGGCGAACTTGCTGCTCATCGACGTCCAGGTCGCGGTGCTCGCGGCCCAGGAGGCGGTGACCCGGCGGGCCTCCATCGGCACGTCGTAGGCGTAGGTGGTGTGGGTCTGGTCGTAGTAGAGCTTCAGCTGCGCCGAGTCCAGCGCGGTGCCGGCCGGCACCCCGGTCAGCGGGAACTTCAGCAGGCTGCGCGCCGCCCCGGTCGTGGTCGTGCCGACCGACAGCCGCCAGCTGTCGTTGAGGTTCGACGACGGCGAGTCCGAGAGGATCATCGTGTCCTGGGACTGCGACGGCGTCGGCTCGACCTTGATGGTCGGGTCGATCACCACCGGGTACTTCCGCGCCCGGTCGGCCAGCCACGCCGCGTCCGGCTGCACCGTCACCGTCAGCCGCGAGCCGCTGCCCGCCAGCGTCTGGCTCACGTTGGTGCTGAACGCCTTCCCGTACGGCGAGGACGGGTCATCCGCGGCGTCGGTCATGAACGGCCGCGGCATCACGTACAGCGGCTGGCCCTCACCGCTGGCCCGCCAGAACCCGATCGACCCGTCCGGCCGCTGCCGGGCCACCAGGCCGCCGGTGTCCACGGTGAACGTGAACGTCGGATCCGCCGGCGGCGCCGCCAGCACGATCTCTTCCTTCAGCTCCTCCGGCGTCACCCGGTAGACCAGGTCCGCCCCCGGCCGCACCCGGCCGAACCGCACCACGTTCCCGGTCGCGGTCGGCGTCACCGCCCGCCGCGCGCCGGGCAGCCCCAGGGTCACCCGCCGGCCGTCCTGCTCGAAACGGGCCAGCGAGGCAGAGCTGTCACCGAAGGAGCTGGCAAACGTGTTCGCCTGGTTGCCGAACCGGAACCCCGGCCCGGCCGAGGCCCGCACCGTGGTGTCGATCGGCTGCCAGGCACCATGCGCATCCCGGTAGTGCACCGGCGTCGCCGACAACTCGGCCTGGGTCCGGCC
>JBKOWA010000318.1:0-1584 GCA_046724155.1 Actinomycetota bacterium | reverse complement strand
CGCGGCACCCGGATGCCGGCCACCGTCGCCCCGGCGCCGGACTCCACGTGCCGGGCCACCATCTGCCGGGCGTCCATCCGGTAGACGTGGTCGGCACCGAAGACCACCACGATGTCCGGCTGCTCGTCGTAGACCAGGTTCAGGCTCTGGTAGATCGCGTCCGCGCTGCCGGTGAACCACCGGGGCCCCAGCCGCTGCTGGGCCGGCACCGGGGTGACGTAGTTGCCGAGCATCGTCGACATCCGCCAGGTCTGGGTGATGTGCCGGTCCAGCGAGTGCGACTTGTACTGGGTGAGGACGCAGATCCGTAGGTAGTTGGCGTTCACGAGGTTGGACAGAACGAAGTCGACGAGTCGGTAGGTGCCGCCGAACCGCACCGCAGGCTTAGCCCGGTCGGCGGTCAACGGCCAGAGCCGCTTGCCTTCGCCGCCGGCAAGCACAATGCCGAGAACCCTGAGCCGTGCACGCATGGGGTGACCCTAACCTCCCCGATGCCGGCGCGCTGCCGCCCGACCGGGGGCCCTACGCTTCTCGACCATGAAGGTGGCCGTCCTGACCCGCGAATATCCACCCAGCATCTACGGCGGAGCCGGGGTGCATGTTGACTTCCTCACTCGACATCTACGCCAGCTAGTCGATCTCCAGGTGCACTGTTTCGGCGCGCCTCGCCCGGGCGCGGTGGCCCACCAGCCGCCCGCCTCGCTGGCCGAGGCGAACCCGGCCCTGCGCACCATCGGCACCGACCTGGAGCTGGTGCAAGCGGTGGCCGGCTGCCAGGTGGTGCACTCCCACACCTGGTACACCAACCTGGCCGGGCACCTGGCGGCGCAGCTGTACGGGGTGCCGCACGTCCTGACCGCGCACTCGCTGGAGCCGCGCCGGCCGTGGAAGGCCGAGCAGCTCGGCGGCGGGTACCGGATCTCCAGCTGGGTGGAACGCACCGCCTACCAGCACGCCGACGCCGTCATCGCGGTGAGCCGGGGGATGCGGGACGACGTGCTGGCGGTCTACCCGTTCGTGCCGCCCGACCGGGTGCACGTGATCCACAACGGGATCGACACCGGGATCTACCGGCCGTTGCCGGACGACGGCACGCTGGCCCGGCTGGGCGTCGACGGCAGCCGGCCGTACCTGCTGTTTGTGGGCCGTATCACTCGGCAGAAGGGAGTAGCGCACCTGCTGCATGCGGCGCACCAGATCGACCCGGCGGCGCAGCTCGTGTTCTGTGCCGGTGAGCCGGACACGCCCGAGCTGGCCGCGGAGGTGGCCGCCGAGATCGAGGCGCTGCGTGCCGAACGTCACGGCGTGGTGTGGATCACCGGGATGCTGCCCCGGGAGGACCTGATGCGGTTGCTGACGGGCGCCACGGTGTTCTGCTGCCCGTCGGTGTACGAGCCGCTCGGCATCGTCAACCTGGAGGCGATGGCCTGCCACGCGCCGGTGGTGGCCTCGGCGGTGGGCGGCATCCCCGAGGTGGTCGACGACGGGGTGACCGGGCTGCTGGTGCCGTACGACGAGTCGGCGCCGAAGGAGTTCGAGGCCGGGCTGGCCGAGAAGGTGAACGAGCTGATCCGGGACCCGGAC
>JBKOWA010000195.1:0-2806 GCA_046724155.1 Actinomycetota bacterium | reverse complement strand
GATCGTGGTGTTCATGTGCATCGAGCTGATGCTCAACGCGGTGAACCTGACCCTGGTCACCTTCAGCCGGATCAACGGCACGCTGGACGGCCAGATCATGGCGTTCTTCGTCATGGTGGTGGCCGCCGCCGAGGTGGTGGTCGGGCTGGCCATCATCATGGCGATCTTCCGCACCCGGCGGTCCGCCTCGATCGACGACGCCAACCTGCTCAAGTACTGACGGGACGGAAACCGACACCGTGACTCTCTCTGAAGGCGCCGGGCAGGTGGTGCCGGCGACCGGCTTCCTGTCGTCGCTGTGGCTGCTGGTGGCGCTGCCCGCGGTGAGCGCGGCGGTGCTGCTGCTGGCCGGCCGCCGGGCCGACCGGTGGGGCCACTACCTCGGCTGCGCGAGCGTGCTGGCCGCGTTCGTGATCGGCCTGGTCGACTTCTTCCGGCTGCGCGGGCTGTCCGCCTCCGGGGTGGACCAGCACCTGTTCCACTGGATCCCGGTCGCCGGCTTCCAGGTGGACGCCGGCCTGCTGTTCGACCGGCTGTCCTCGGTGTTCGTGCTGCTGATCACCGGCGTCGGCGGACTGATCCACGTCTACTCGATCGGGTACATGGAGCACGACGAGGGCCGCCGCCGCTTCTTCGGCTACTTCAACTTCTTCGTCGCGGCCATGCTGCTGCTGGTGCTCGGCAACAACTACCTGGTGCTGTACGTCGGCTGGGAGGGCGTCGGCCTGGCCTCCTACCTGCTGATCGCCTACTGGTTCACCAAGCCGGTGGCGGCCACCGCGGGCAAGAAGGCGTTCGTGATGAACCGGGTCGGCGACGTCGGCCTGTCGCTGGCGGTCATGCTGATGTTCGCCACGCTCGGCACCACCTCCTTCACCGGCGTCTTCGCCGGGGCGTCGCACCTGTCGGAGGCGATGCTGGTCGCGATGACGCTGCTGCTGCTGCTCGGCGCCTGCGGCAAGTCCGGCCAGTTCCCGCTGCAGACCTGGCTGCCGGACGCGATGGAGGGCCCGACCCCGGTCTCCGCGCTGATCCACGCCGCGACCATGGTCACCGCGGGGGTGTACCTGATCGCCCGGTCCAGCCCGCTGTACGACCTGACCGACACCGGCCGGACCCTGGTCACCATCGTCGGCGCGGTCACGCTGCTGTACGGGTGCATCTGCGGCTGCGCGTACGACGACATCAAGAAGGTGCTGGCCTACTCCACGGTCAGCCAGATCGGCTACATGTTCCTCGCCGTCGGCCTCGGCCCGGCCGCCTACGCGCTGGGCATCGCGCACCTGCTCACCCACGGCTTCTTCAAGGCCGGGCTGTTCCTCGGCGCCGGGTCGGTCATGCACGGCATGAAGGACGAGGTGGACATGCGCCGCTTCGGCGGCCTGGCGCGGTACATGCCGGTCACCTTCGTCACCTTCGGGCTCGGTTACCTGGCGCTGATCGGGTTCCCGTTCCTGTCGGGGTACTACACCAAGGACGCGATCGTCGAGGCGGCGTTCAACAAGGGCGGCACCTCCGGCTGGGTCCTCGGCTCGGCGGCGCTGCTCGGCGCCGGGCTGACCGCGTTCTACATGACCCGGCTGATGTTCATGACGTTCTTCGGCGAGAAGCGGTGGGCCGACCCGTCCTCGCCGGCGTACGCCGGTGAGGGCCACCACCCGCACGAGGCGCCGCGGGTGATGACCGTGCCGATGATCCTGCTGGCGGTCGGCTCGGTCGGCGCCGGCGCCTACCTCACGCTGGGCAAGCGGCTGGTCAGCTGGCTGGAGCCGGTCACCGGGTTCGTCGAGGAGGAGGAGCGGGTCGCCAGCCCGGTGCTCACCATCGCGGTCCTGCTGGCCGTGGCCGTGGGCGTGGCGGTGGCCTGGGCGTTCTTCGGCCGGCAGCCGGTGCCCGCGGTGGCCCCGGTGAACGTCTCGCCGGTGACCCGCGCGGCCCGGGCGAACCTGTACGCCGACGCGTTCAACGAGACCGTGCTGATGCGGCCCGGGCAGTGGCTGGTGCGGCTGCTGGTGTGGGTGGACTCGCGCGGCATCGACGGCGCGGTGAACGGGCTGGCCGCGGCGTTCGGCGGCGGGTCGGGCCGGCTGCGGCGGCTGCAGACCGGGTTCGTCCGCTCCTACGCGCTGTCCATGCTCGGGGGGTCCCTGCTGGTGGTGGCGGCGCTGCTGATAGGGAGAGTGGCATGAGCTCCCCGTACCTGCTGGTCCTGCTGCTGGTCCCGCTGGCCGGGTCGGCCCTGGTCGCGCTGCTGCCGCGGCGGGACGACCGGCTGGCCAAGCAGGTCGCGCTCGGTGTCACGCTGGTCACCCTGGGCGTCGCGGTCGCCACCGTCATCGCGTTCGACACCGGTGGGGAGCGGTTCCAGCTGGAGTTCTCGCGGAGCTGGATTCCCGCCTTCGGGGTCAGCTTCGCCCTCGGCGTGGACGGCATCGCGCTGGTGCTGCTCGCGCTGGTCGCGGTGCTGGTGCCGTGCGTGGTGCTGGCCAGCTGGCACGAGGAGGCGCCGGCCGGCCGCAGCCCGAAGGCGTTCTTCGCCTGGCTGCTGCTGCTCGAGGCGTTCATGATGGCCGTCTTCGCGGCCACCGACGTGTTCCTGTTCTACGTGTTCTTCGAGGCCATGCTGGTGCCGATGTACTTCCTGATCGGCTCCTTCGGCGGGCCGCGGCGGCAGTACGCGGCGGTGAAGTTCTTCCTGTACAGCCTGGTCGGCGGCCTGCTGATGCTGGCCGCGGTGATCGGGCTGTTCGTGGTGAGCGGCAGGCCGCACGACGGGCACGGCACCTTCGCGTTCTCCGAGCTGGCC
>JBKOWA010000567.1:0-2920 GCA_046724155.1 Actinomycetota bacterium | reverse complement strand
GGTTCGTCCGAGGGAACGGAAGTCTGGTGACGAACCAGGCGCTGCATGACGCGGTGAACGAGCGGCTGGCCAAGGAGTGGCACCACCGGCCAGACGAGGCGCGAGGTCGGCACGGGGAGTCTATTAAGACATTTGATCATTAGTACTGGCTGACCTTGTCGCGTGGGCCGTGTCGGGACGCGCAGGTGAGGCCGGTACCGCCCACCTGTCAAACGCATGATTCGATGCCGGCGGCCGCTGACGTGGGAGTCGGCCCGACAGAGAGACTCGACCCGACTGGGAGACACAGTCATGTTGAAGTCTGCACAGATCTACGTATCCGGGACTACCAGGGGCGGGCGGGCATGACAGCCGAGCGGCGACGGGCCGCGTTCTTCGATGTCGATGAGACGCTGATCACGGCGAAGAGCATGCTCGCGTTCCTGGCCTACTGGCTGGCGGCCGGCGGGGACGATTGCAGGGCGTACCGGCGGGCCGTTGACACGCTGCTCGCGCTCACCGGCCGTGGCATGTCCCGCGAACTGGCCAACCGCGCCTACTACCGGCACTTCGCGGGCGCTTCCGCCACCGCGGTGCGGGCGGCCGGGCATGCCTGGTACACCGACTACCGCGAGCGCCCGGACGCCTTTGTCGCCGCGACCCTGCGCGCGCTCCGGGACCACCGCGCGGCCGGCGACCACGTCGTGCTGGTGTCCGGCTCGTTCGACGCCTGCCTGGCGCCACTCGCCGAGGATCTCGGCGCGAACCAGGTGCTCTGCAGCGACCCGCTCCTGGCCGAGGACGGCACCTACACCGGCGAGACCGGCACACCGATGATCGGCCAGGCCAAGGCGCGGGCGGTGGCGAAGACCGTCGCGGACTTCGGGCTTGTCGCCGGGGACTGCTTCGGCTACGGGGACCACCCCAGCGACCTGCCCATGCTCTCCGCACTGGGGCACCCGGTGGTCGTGGGCTCCGACCGGGTGCTGAGTGCCTACGCACAAGAACGAGGGTGGCCGATGCTGCCGCAAACCGAAGGAGGAAGGAAAGGGATATGACCGAGCTCCAGGAGAAGGTCGCGCTCGTCACCGGCGCCGATCGGGGCATCGGGCGGGCACTGGCCAGGCGACTTGGCGCGCAGGGCTGCCGACTCGTGCTGCACTCCAACCACGGGGAGAGGTTGCGCAAAGCGGTCGCCGACGAGGGCCTGCCCCCCGAGCGGGTGGTCACTGCGTCGCACGACGTGGCCGACCCGGCTGCCGTGGAGGCATCCGTCGCCGCGGCGGTTGAGCGCTTCGGCCGGATCGACTACCTGCTGAATGTGGCCGGAGTCGCCTATCCGGGTGGGATCCTCAGCACCAGCCGGGAAGTATGGGACCGCACCCTGGCCACCAACCTCACCGGTTACTTCGCGATGGCCGCCGCGGTGCTCCCGCATATGCGGCAGGCCGGTGGCGGACATATCGTCAACATGTCCTCGATCTGGGGCCGGCGCGCTGCGCCCCCCGGCGGCGGGCTGGCCTACTCGGTGTCGAAGTGGGGGGTCGAAGGTCTGACGAGAGGGCTGGCTGAGGAAGCCGGACCCTGGGGCGTACGGGTCACCGGGATCGTGCTGGACAAGGTGGACACCGACTTCACCGAGAACATGCCGGTCGCCCCCACCGAAGAGCAGCGCGCCCGGATGCTGGGGGTCGAGGACGTCGCCGACGCGACGCTGGCCGTCCTCACCAGCTCCCCGCGCGCCCACCTGTCCGTCATCGAGCTGGATGCCTGGATGTGGCAATGAAGACGACCACCCTCTTCGTCGTCGGCGACCGCTGCGCGGCCTTCGCCGAACAGACCGGCGCCCGGACCGTTTCCGGCCTGGTGCGCGAACTCCGTGCCGGCGTCCACCAGGACGCCTTGGTGCTCGCCGAGGGGCAGGGCGTCACCGGATACGACTGGGAGCTGATCCGGCACGAGCTGGAGCGCGCTGGCTTGTTCTCGCAGACCCGGATCGCCACCAGCGAACGGGGTCGGCTGGCCGGCCGGAGCCAGGCGCACAAGCACCATGAGCAGAACGTGCTGATCGCGGGCCTGAACCGGACCGGGGAGACCACGTTCCGGGCCGAGCTGCGGGTCCACAACGACCAGGAACTTCAGCTGGACCACCAGGCAAGCCATGTGCAGGGCATGGTCATCCTGGAGGCGGCGCGCCAGATGTTCCTCGCAGTGTGCGAAAGCTACTACAGCCCGCTCTTGCCGGAACTCAACCCCGCCTATGTATACGACCGTCTGGAGTGCAGGTTCCAACAGTTCCTGTTCCCCCTGGACGGCACGATCGAATGCGAGGTCCTCACCGCGGACCTGAGCCGCTCCGAGCGGCTGGTCTTCGACATCCAGACCACCTTCCACCAGGCCGGTGCCCAGGTCGCGGCGGTCCGGATGACCGGGTCCGCCCTCGACAGGGAGCGGCTGCTCCGCAAAGAGGCCCGGTCCGCGCAGCAAGCCCTCCGGCATGCGGTCGGGAGCCTCCTCCCGGGCACCGAACTCCTGGGGAACGGACTACCTGCCGAACCATACGAGAAACTGGAAAGGACCACCCGATGACATCCCGGTTGTTGCTGGTGACCGAGGTTCCGGTCAGGCCGGACGCCATCGGCGCGGCACTCAACGCGCTGCGCGGGCAGCCCCCCGCCGGAGCCGTGCACTACCGGGGCGCCGAGGCGGCGACCGTGCTGGAGCTGGCCCCCCTGGACAACCTGGCGCAGCTGGACGAGCTCACCCCCCGGTGGTCCGCGCTGGCCGCGGGACTGGCTCCGCTGTCGGTCGGCGACATCCGGCGCCAGGTGCTGGAGTTCGTCGAGGCCCCCAAGCCCGTTCCCGGCGAACTGCCCGAGACCCCGTACATCCAGCTGCGCCATGTCGAGGTGAAGCCCGCAGTCAAGCAGGACTACCTGGA
>JBKOWA010000540.1:0-13075 GCA_046724155.1 Actinomycetota bacterium | reverse complement strand
GTGCAGCGGCAGTGGGGGGAACAGCACCTGCGCCGGCTCGACGGGTCGGACCTGGGACACAGGGCGGCCCGTGCCCGGCGCGGCGGTGATCGAGAGCCGGCGTGTCAGCCGCCTGGAGCACACGCTGATCCGTAGGCTGTGGCGGTGGAGACCATGCAGGTACGCGCGGGCCGAGACACGATCCTCGGCTACGTTTAGCGCGCGAGCACGGTGGGGTCGTTACTGATCACAAGCTTGGCCGGTTCCGCCAGCGCCAATTCACTGGACCGCCTATCTGCAGTGGGAGGGGTTCCGGGATCCCGACCTGATGGGCCCGGCGGACCTCCACGTTCCGGACATCCGGCACGGCGAGCTCCTCGCGGCCGCGCAACGCGCACTCGTGGACTACCTGAACCGCCGCCTCGCGGAGGAGAAGGGCAGCATCCTCGCCGAGTGGAAAGCCGAAGGGGTCTATCCCTACCTGGGTGAGCCCCGCAGCGCTGCCGAGGAGGTGGAGCGGGAGATCTTCGACATCGTCGCCGTGGTGGCCAGCCCGGCCATCGGCCGGGACGTCAAGCAGAAGAAGCTGTCCCTGCGGCTGCTCCAAGAGACGACCCGAGCGGCTCAACTGCGGCGTGCGGAATAGGATCTTGGACCGCTTCGTCAGGCGAAGGCGTTGACCTGGGTGGTGGCCTCAGCGGCGTGACGCGAAGTCCGGTGGCTGTGCCGTGCCGAGCGTGATCAGAACCGGCGAGGTGGCCTCGATGACGCGAGCCGGGTCCGCCGGGGCGGCTGGATCGGGCGAGCGGGCCGTGAGGGTCCGCGGGCCGCTGGGCGAGTGGGGGAACACCAGCAGGTCGACGCGGAATGAGCCATCACCGGCGGGTGTGGCGGTGGCGCCTTCGATGAACGGTGCCCCGAAGGTGATCAGGGCCGGCTGGCCGGCCGGGAAGCCGCTGCCCGTGACGGTGGTGACCTGGCCCCCCTTCAACACCGCCGGGTTGACCAGGATCTGCGGCTGTTTGACGGTGCCCCGCAGACCGACCGTATGGGGACTGCCGGAGGCGTTATCGACGAACTGCAGGGACGCCAGCCGCTGCGCGGGCAGGTTGTGGCCGGGCCGGAACGTCACCCTGACCACGCACGTGGCGATCGGCGCCAGGCTCGCGCCGCGGCAGGTGGTGGCGGTGATCGTGAAGTCGCCGGCCTGGGCGCCCACGATCGTGACGGTGTTGATCACCAGCGGTGTGTTCCCGAAGTTGGTGACCGTCACCGTCCGCGCCGGGGTCGTGGAGCGGGGGAGGACCTCGCCGAAGTCCACCGTCGCCGGGTCGGCGCTGAAGGCAGCGGTCCGGGCGATACCGATGCCCCGCAGGGTGACGAGCTCGACGCCGTCGGCTCCGGTGTGCTCGACCCGGAGCGTCGTGGTCCGCAGCCCCGGAGCCGTGGGCGTGAAGCTCACCGAGAACTGGCACGACCGCCCTGGTGGAAGCGGGGTGACGCAGCGGTTCTGGGTGGCGGTGAAGTCGCCGACTTTTCCGCCGGTCAGCCCGCTGGAGCTGATCGCGAGCCGTCCGGGGCCGAGGTTCGTGCACGTCACGGCGCCGTTCGCCCTGTTGCCGACCAGGAGGCGGCCGAAGTCGACGGTCGCCGGCCGGCAGTCGAGTGTCGCGCCGGGCTCATACCGGGCGATGAGCACGCGGGTGGAGCGTGCGTCGGTCAGCGTGCCCGCCACCACGATCTTCTCGTCCGGCGCGATGGCGACGGCGGTCGCGGTCTCCCCGGCCCCGGTGTCGGTCACGACGACGCCGTTGGTGCCGAAACTCGGGTCCGGGCGGCCAGCCGGCAGCAGGCGCCCGAGCAGGATGTCGCCGGGCTGGAGACCGTTGACAGTCCGGGCCACCGAGCCGCCCACCACGACGGCGTTGCCGATGGCATCGAGCGCGATCCCCGTTGCAGTGGACAGCTCGGCATCGGGGAACGGGTCGAGGCGGCCGTTCTGGCCGAATGCAGTGTCGATCGCGCCGGCAGCGGTGAACTGGACGACCATGGCCTTTTGGAAGTTCACCGGCGGAGCGGTGCCAACGGGCGTCGACTCGGTGCCGGCCACCACGATGCGCGCCCCGCGGGTAACGACGCCTGCGCCTGCGACCGCTTGAGGGCCGAAGGCGATGCCGGCGCCGTCGAATGACCGATCCAGCGCGCCGTTCTGGTCGAGCAGCCGGGCGACGAGCAGGCGCGGCGGGGCGTTGCTGCACTGGGCCGCCGCCCCCTGCGCCGAGCCGGTGAGCACGATGCGGCCGGCGTCATCGATGGCGAGGGCCGCGGCCCGGGTGTCCAACCCAGGGTCGAGCACGCGGACGCCTTCGGTGCCGAAGCTGTTGTCCGGGGTGCCGTCGGGGAGCAGTCGCACGATCACGGCGTGGGTCGGGGAGCCGCACGTCAGCCGATCGTCGACCGCCTCGCCGACCGCGGCGATGCGACCCCGGCTGTCAACGGCGACAGCTCGGAACGTGGTGGAGTCCGTCCCCTGCGAGAGGGTGAAGGGCTCGCCGCCGTTGAAGCTCGGGTCCGGCTCGCCGTTGGCTTGCAGGCGCTGGATGACGCCCAGGTCGACAGCGGAGCCGGTCTCCCCGATTCCCGCGATGACCATGCGGTCGCCGTCGAGCGTCACCGCGGACGGTTGGATGTTGACGGGGAGGGGATCGCCTTCGCCGAAGGCGGTTACCTTGATCCCGGGGACCGACCCGACCTGGGGAGGTTGCGCGGGAGGGTTGAGCGTTGCGTCCAGCGACCCGGCGACCAGGTGGCGCAGGACGAATCCGGACGTGCGGGCGTCGGTCATCGCGATGCCGCCGGCCGCGACGATCCGCCCGTCCGGGCGCACGGCCACCGCCGCGGCGCTGTCTTCGCCACCGGTGTTGTGGCCGACATACCCGCCCGGCGCGGGACCGAAGGCGGTGTCGATGGCGGCAGCGGAATTCAACCGGGTCAGCCACAGCTGGTCGCGGAAGATGCCGTCCGGTTCCGACCGGTCGCCGGGATCGTGGAAAGCGAGCATGAACCCCCCGCCGGGCAGGGCGGTGGCATCGGACAGCGCCGCGCCTCCCGCCGCCGGCACCCTCTTGGTGCTGGGTTGCAGGCTCGCCCCGTTCGGGGCCCAGGTGGCGAGGGCGAGCAGGAAGATCGGGTCGGGATCGGGTCCGGCCACGCCCGTCCCCACGAACTCACCGCCGGCGCTGACGGCCAGATCGGAGTTGGTGGCGCCCTGACCGAAGTTGGTGGAGGTCGAGCCGAGGAAGGTGCCGGAGCTGTTCCAGCGCACCAGGGTCCATGTGGTGCCGATGAGCGTGCTGGCGATCACGGCGATGGTCCCGTCGCTGCCGCGGATCGCCAGCGGCAGGCCGCCGGTGTCCATCTGGACGGGCGACACCGTGAACGCCGGATCGGTGCCACTGAGGTCGGCGAGGAAGCGGACGGTGAACACACTGTTCGGCCCCGCGCCGCCTCGCTGGTCGCCGGACACCACCACCCGGTCAGCCGCGTCGACGGCGACGTCGAGCCCCCGCACCTGCACTCCGGTCGCCGCCGGCGCGAAGCTCGCCATGGTCTGCGAGGTACCGGCAGAGTTCACCCGGGCGGCGACGATGGCGGGGACCGGCGCCGGGCACCCGATTTCGACCTGGCACGTGGTGCGCGTCCCCTCGCCCGAGAGGATCGCCGACCCGTCGAACTGGACAGCAAGATCGACGGTACCGTTGGCGGAAAACGCGACGAAGGTGCCGAACTGCGCCCCCGCCGGGGGAGTTTCGTTCCGGACGGCGAAGACACCGTTCCTCCCGAACGACGTGTCGAGCGCGCCGGTCGCGGTGAACTTGGCGAACCCGGCCTCGGCACCGGGGGGCGCGCCGGTCGACAGCCGACCGCCCACGAGGAAGCTCCCGTCGGCCAGCACGGCGATGTGGTCGGGCACGACCCTCGGGCTGGTCTGCACCGAGATCACACCGCCCGGCCCGAACGAGACATCCAGGCTGCCGTCGGGCCGGAAGCGGTACACCTGGCCGCTGAAGGTGAGCACGAGTACGGCGAAGCCGTCCGCGGACCCGGGCAACGGCTGGATCTGCACGCCGCTCGTGGAACCGGCGCTGCTCGAGATCTCATCGATGGCGATGCCGTCCTGGTCGAACGTGGTGTCGAGGTCGCCCGGGTTCGCCACCAACTGCAGAGCGGGCGACACCACCGACCGGGTCGCCGAGACAGGAAGAAGGGCGACCACCAGCAGGACAGGGAGAACCAGCCGCCATCTCATGCGTCGCCCCACTCGCAGCTGCGATCGAACCATGATCTCTCTTGTGCCCCGCGGATCCGTCCTGGGAGGACCACGACGCTACGCCGTCGCTCCGGCGGCGGTGACGGACGAGCGCGCATCCCTGCGAACACTGACGGTTGCCCAAAAGTGCAACGCTCGCTCGGTGGCGGCGACGGTATCCCAAAACCACCATATCCCAGAACCACCATGAAGTGACCGTGCGCGTAAGACACCCGCGGAATCCGACGCTGTGCTTCGCCGTCAGATCCTCAGTCGGCGAGTCGCTTCGAAATCTCACGTTCAATGGAAATTTGAGCCTCTATCTTTCGCGCGCCAGCGGATCGGGAGGTGACCTCGTGACGTAGCAGGGTTATCTTGTTGTTCGGGGCTTCGAGCCAACTCGTCGTCCGCCAGAGGAACGTCGGAGGTGGGCGTAGCAGGCCTATTTAGCGGTAGCCTATTTAGCGGTATCTGTTGGCTACTCGCGATGCATGTTGACAGCGAGTCCGAGCACGGGCCAGGCTCCCCGCCGACCGAACATGACAAGGTCAGGTCGGCTGGTTGGCGTCCGTCATGCCGGCCAGGCGGCGCACTCCGGCGAGCCAGCGGGCGGGGTCGGCGGCTTTGCGGCGGACGTACTCGGCGACCTCCGGGTGCGGCAGGATCAGGAAGCGCTCGTCGGCCATGCCCTCGACCACCGCGGCGGCGACGTCCTCGGGTTCCAGCAGTGTGCCGGCCCGCGCCACCGCCATGGCCGCCGGCTGGCCGGCCTCCAGGCCGGTCATCAGCAGGTCGGTTCGTACCCCCTGCGGGCACAGGACGCTGACCTTGATGCCCTGGTCGCCGTAGGTCAGCGACAGCCACTCGGCGAACGCCACCGCGGCGTGCTTGCTGACGCTGTACGGCGCGTCGCCGGGCTGGATGAGCAGCCCGGCCGCGGACGCGGTCTGCACCAGGTAGCCGCCACCGCGCTCGAGCATCCCCGGCACCACGGCCCGGGCGGCGAACACGTGGGCGAGCAGGTTCACCTGCCAGGCCGCCGTCCACCGCTCGTCGGGGGCCTCGAGCCCGAGCCCGGTCGCGATCCCGGCGTTGGAGCAGAACACGTCGATCGGGCCCAGCTCGGCCTCCGCCAGCCGTACCAGGTCCTGCACGTCCGACTCGACGGACACGTCCGTGGTGGCGCCGATCACCCGGGTGGTGCCGGTGCTCAGCTCCCGGGCCAGCGCCGCCGCGCCGTCCCCGTCCAGGTCGGACACCACGATGCCGGCCGCCTGCTCGGCGGCGAACCGGCGGGCCATCGCCGCGCCGATGCCCCGGGCCGCCCCGGTCACCACGACCACCGTGCCGCGAATCTCCACCGGCGCGCTCCCTGGGTCACATACCGACTGGTCGGTTTCTGAGTACCCTAACCTCACCCTAGAAAGTCAGGAGAGGCGAGGCGATGCAGACCGGACTGGCCGGCAAGACCGCGGTGATCACCGGCGCGTCCCGTGGGATCGGCAGGGCGATCGCGGTGGCGTTCGCGGGGCACGGCGCGAACGTGGTGCTCACCTCCCGGCGGCAGGAGTCGCTGGACGAGGTGGCGGCCGAGCTGAGCGCGAAGCACCCGGAGGTCGGGGTGCTCGCCCAGGCGGCGCACGCCGGCGAGCCCGACCAGGCGGCGGCCGCCATCGACGCCGCGGTGCAGCGCTTCGGGGGCATCGACGTGCTGGTGAACAACGCCGGCACCAACCCGCACTTCGGCCCCCTGGTCGACATCGAGCCGGCCGCCGCGGCCAAGACCGTGCAGGTCAACCAGTTCGCGGTGGTGCTGTGGACCCAGCTCGCCTGGAAGGCCGGCATGGCCGAGCGCGGCGGCTCGGTGATCAACATGGCGTCCGTCGGCGGCCTGCTCACCGAGCCCGGGCTGGGCTACTACAACGCCACCAAGGCGGCCGTGATCCATCTCACCCGGCAGTTCGCCGCCGAGCTGGGGCCGGGGGTGCGGGTCAACGCGATCGCGCCCGGCGTGGTGCGCACCCAGCTGGCCCGCGCGCTGTGGGAGAACTTCGAGCAGCAGATCGCCGAGCGGCTGCCGCTGCGCCGGATCGGGGAGCCGGACGACATCGCCGACGCGGCCGTCTTCCTGGCGGGGGACGCCTCCCGGTGGATGACCGGGCAGACGCTGGTCATCGACGGCGGCGCCAGCGTGCGCCCGTTCGGCTGACCGAGGGTTTCATGAGCGACGACGCGCGCAGCGAGGAGAAGCGCCAGATGGCACAGCCGACTCGGGCCGCAGAGTCGCCCGTAGCGAGGCGAGGACGGCCATGAGTGTCTGGGGATTCACGCTGCCGTTGCCGGGGGTGCCGCTGGCCGAGCACCGCGCGGTGGTCGAGCAGCTCGCCGGCCTGGGGTACTCCGACGTGTGGTCGGCCGAGACGACCGGCACCGACGCCTTCACCCCGCTCGCGCTGGCCGCCACCTGGGCCCCCGGGCTGCGGCTGGGCACCGCGATCGCGCCGGTGTACACCCGCGGGCCGGCGCTGCTGGCGATGACCGCGGCCACCCTCGCGGAGCTGGCGCCCGGCCGGTTCGTGCTCGGGGTCGGCACCTCGACGCCGGTGATCGTGCAGCGCTGGAACGGGATCCCGTTCACCGAGCCGTACCGGCGCAGCCGCGACATGCTGCGGTTCCTCCGGTCGGCGCTGGCCGGGGAGAAGGTGACCGGGGAGTACGGGACGTTCTCGGTGAGCGGCTTCCGGCTGGAGCGCCCGCCGTCGCCGCCCCCGCGGATCGTGCTGGCCGCGCTGCGCCCCGGCATGCTGCAGCTGGCCGCCGCCGAGGCGGACGGGGCGATCACGAACTGGCTTGCCGCCGCCGACGTGCCGAAGGTGCGGGCCGAGCTGGGTGCCGGCAAGGAGCTGGTGGCGCGGATCTTCTGCGTGCCGACCGAGGACGCGGCGCTGGCCCGCCAGGTCGGCCGCGCGGCCATCGCCGCCTACCTCACCGTGCCGGTCTACGCCGCGTTCCACGAGTGGCTCGGGCGCGGCCCGGCGCTGGCGCCGATGCAGCAGGCATGGGCGGCCGGCGACCGGCGCGGCGCAGCCGCCGCGGTGCCCGACGAGGTGGTGGACGAGCTGGTGGTGCACGGCAGCCCGGCGGACTGCTGGGCGAAGCTGCAGCGGTACGCCGACGCCGGGGTCGACACCCCGGTCGTGGCGCTGCTGCCCACCGGGGGCGACCCGCGCGAGCAGATCGGCTGGCTCGGCCCGCCGCCCGGCGGAGGGGAGCCCCGATGACCAGCCCGGACGCCATGACCAGCGCGGACGGCAGCCCGCCGGGGCTGGACCTGCACCGGTTATCGGACTACCTGGCCAGCACCCTGCCCGAACCGCCGGCCGGGCCGTTGACCGGCGAGGTGATCGCCGGCGGCAAGTCCAACCTGACCTACCGGGTCAGCGACGGCCGGTCGGTGTGGGCGGTCCGGCGGCCACCGCTCGGCCACGTGCTGCCCACCGCGCACGACATGGGGCGGGAGTTCCGGGTGCTGTCCGCGCTGGCCGGCACCGCGGTCCCGGTCCCGCAGGTGCTGGTGCACTGCACCGACGAGCAGGTGGTGGGCGCGCCGTTCGACGTGTTGGATTTCGTGGACGGGGTGGTGCTCCGGGAGCGGGCGCAGACCGTCGAGCTGCCCGTCCCCGTGGCCGCCGCGCTGGGTGACCGGCTGGTGGCGGTGCTGGCCGCCCTGCACGCGGTGGACCCGGCCGCGGTGGGGCTGGCCGACTTCGGCCGGCCCGAGGGGTACCTGGACCGGCAGGTCGCCCGCTGGCACAAGCAGTGGGTGGCGTCGCAGACCCGGGAGCTGCCCGCGCTGGAGGAGTTGGCCGCCGCGCTGGCCGGCACGGTCCCCGACTCCGGCCTGGTCGGCATCGTGCACGGCGACTACCGGCTGGACAACGTCATGCTCGACCACCGGCTGGAGCGCATCGTCGCGGTGCTGGACTGGGAGATGGCCACCCTCGGCGACCCGCTGGCCGACCTCGGGCTGCTGTGGGTGTACACCGCGCTGGCGGCCAGCGGGCTGGGGCCGGCCAACCCGTTCCCCGCCGGGTCCGGCTTCCCCACCGCCCTGGAGCTGACCGCCGGGTACGCCCGGCTGCACCCGGTGCCGCTGGACCGGCTCAACTGGTACGTGGCGCTCGGCTACTACAAGCTGGCGATCGTCAGCGAGGGCATCCACAAGCGGTTCCTTGCCGGCCAGACGGTCGGCGCCGGCTTCGAGCAACTGGGCCCGCGGGTGCCCGAGCTGGTCAACCGCGCGCACCAGGCGCTGGCCGGCGGGCTGGGCGAGTCGTGATGAGCGCCCCGAGCGCGGAGGCGAGCAGGTGAGCGCCGCGCTGGAGACTGCCGGGCAGTCGCCCATGCAGGCCCGGTTACTTGCCGCCGCCACCGAACTGTTCGCGGAGAAGGGGTTCGACGCGACCAGCGTGCAGGAGGTGGTGCAGCGGGCCCAGGTGACCAAGGGCGCGCTGTACCACTACTTCGACTCCAAGCAGGACCTGCTGTACGAGATCTACCACTCGATCATCTCGTTACAGCTGGCCGAGCTGGAACGCATCCTGGCCGCCGACGGGCCGGCCGACCAGATGCTGCGGGCCATCATCGTGAGCCTGGTGGAGACCACCGCGGCCCGGCTGGACCAGGCCGTGGTCTTCGGCCGGGAGATGCACCGGCTGGACCAGAACCGGCTCGCCGCCGTCCGGGCCGACCGCAGGCGCTACCACGACCTGGTCCGGGACGTGGTGGCGCGCGCCCAGGCGGCCGGCGACTTCGCCCCGGTCGCCGACGCCGACACGGTCACCCTGGTGATCTTCGGCGTGGTCAACCAGCTCCCGGTCTGGTACCGCCCCAGCGGCACGAAGTCCCCCGCGCAACTGGGCGGCGAGATCGCCGACCTGATCCTCGCCGGCCTGCGCCCCTGACCCGCCCGGCCAAGCGCCCGGGTGTTGCTACAACATGACCGAGCGCCTCCCGTGCACGTTGAAAGCTCGACACCTATCCGACGTAGTCGGCGTACGGAACCGCGTAGTGCCACACCGCGTCCCGGTAGTAAGAGTGCGTGACCACGACGGCCGGGTCGTCGACGACCTCGGCGCCGAGCAGGACGTCGTCGGCGCCGAAGCGCAGCACCGCCAGCCGGGTCGAGTCGATCAGCCAGAAGTCATGGTCGGGCAGGTCCAGACCCGCGGCCTGGCCGCGCGGTAGGTAGCGGATGTCCTCCCCGGCAGCCACGTTGACACGCGCCAGATCCAAACCAAAACGGGTGTAGTCGCTGTGCGGCTCACTCACGATCCGCACCCGCTGCATCCGCCGCCCGGACACAGCGTGGTCCCGTACCATAGCTGCCCAGTCTGCGTTCCACCCGTAGCCCGGCTCACCAGCCAGGAACCGGGCCAACGGTTCGGCCTCTTCCGGTTCGTTGTAACGTTCCCGCGTCTCCAGCCGGAAGGCCGTGTGACGATAACCCAACACAATCTCGGCCATCACCGAACCGTCAACCAGCACAGGTTCACCCCTCAACCGGCTGCTCGTCACCGCTGCGGGTGAGGTTGCAGCGTAACTGCCTCAGCACGCGGGCCCGCTTGGGGCCGATGCTGCCGATGGCCATGCCGGAACGGTGCGCGATCTCGGCATACGGCGGCCGGTCCTCGGCGAACAGCTCGCGCAGCAGCATCCTGGTGCGCAGCGGTAGCTTGGCGATCCCGTCCCGGACCTCCCGGATCGCTTCGGCGTCCAGGATCTGCTGCTCCGGGCCGGGGGCGGGGTCGGCGACGGCCTCCGCCTCCGCCTGGACGGCCTGGGGCGAGTGCTGGAGCAGCCGCAGGCACTCCCGCCACGCGGTGGTGACCAGCCAGCCCGGCAGGCACTCCGGGTCACGCAGCCGGTGGATGTTCTCGACCAGCCGCAGCCAGGTCCCCTGCACTGCGTCCTGCGCGTCGGCCTCCTGCAGCCGGAAGGCCCGCACCCTCGACCGGACGAGGCTGCCGTAGCGCAGCACCAGTGCCTCCCACGCCTCCCGGTCCCCGGCGTTGGCCGCCATGACCACCGCAGCCGGGGAGACCGGGGAGGCCGGAGAGGCAGTGAGCCTGTCAGAGCCGGGCAAGGTCGCGCCTGAGCTGGTCGCGGTCGAAGCCGTTCGGCGCGCGCCTGGTGGCGTCGAACCAGTCGGGGCTCAGCACGGCGTACGCCTCATCGCAGTACGTCGTGAAGAAGTCCCAGGTAAGCATGATGATCTGGCCCCAGGTGAGGCAGGCCAGGGTGCGCGAGGTGTAGGCCAGCACCGGGACGCAGTGACCGCCGAGCGAGCCCTTTGCGCCGTCGCCGGTCGCGCCGCCCACCGGCACCGACCAGATGTCCTGGTCCCGGCAGCTGCGCGGCAGGTCCAGCCCGATGTACGCACCGCCGAACAGGGCGATCGCCTGCTTGATGTGCTCCCGGTCGGTCGGGTCGCAGGCCACGAAGGCGGAGATCCGGTGCCCGGCCAGCCCCTCCTTCCGCCACAGCTTGAGCGCAGCCAGCATGGAGGCGCCGGTGTCGGTCTCGTCCTGCGCGCCGGACCAGCCGGGGTTGAGCCGGTGGTAGGCCTTGATCGCATCCTCGTCGGTCGGCACGAACCGCCCACCGGAGTAGGACGCCCAGTTCTGTGCCAGGTGCAGCGCCCCGACCGGGACGCAGTCGCCGAACGTGTCGTTCGCGAGCACCTGCCAGTCGGTCACGCTCTCGTTCCAGAGGGCGATTTCCGGCGCGGCGGGCAGGCTCGCCGTGAGGTAGGTGGCCAGTCGGAGCGTACGGTTGTCATGCTGCGGCGGCTGCTTGCCGAGCGCGCCGAACATGCGGTCCATGGGTGCTGTCCTCCCGTGCGGATCAGGTGGATCAGTTGGCGGCGGGTGTCCCGGCCGGATCCTGACCCCGGCGGTTCCGCCGGGACACCCCGCAATCCAGGTTCGGGTACCCGAACGGACAACACATCGGGCAATCCCTTAGCCCTCCCGGACAGAACCCTTAGGGCAACGGGAAACGCGCTTAGCCCGCTTGACCAGCAGCGACGGCGCCCTTGAACATGGGCTCGCCGGTCGAGGCTGGAGGTGCAATGCCCGCTTTGGTGCCAGACGAGGTGGTGGCCGCATGGCACGCCACGCAACAGGATCTGCTCAAAGAGCTCCTCGACGGGGACTTCCACGGCGACCGGACCGGTGCACGGTTCCTCCGGCCGGATCCGTCCGATATCGCCCGGCCGGTGCAGGTGCCCGTATTCTGGTCGCCCGTCCCGCGGCGGGCGCTGGACTGCTTGGGCCGGGCCGGCGCCCGGGAGCTGTGCGACTGGACCCCGCCGGAAAGCACGCCGTACCCGCAGTACGGAGCGCTGCGGGGCGGTCGGGAATTTCACACCGAATACTGCGAGTACACCGTCGTCCTGGACGGGCGGGGGCGGCCGAAGCGGGTTGAGATCACCACCGAGCTTCGGGAGCGGTGGCTGTGCCTGGCGCGGCACGTACCGGAGCTGCTGCTGGAGGAGGCCACCGAAACCCTGCGGGATGGGGTCTCCGGAGGGCGTCGGCTGCAGTACCGCGACCTGTACGGCGACCTGGACCCGCTGCGGGAGACCGACCCGTCGCGCCGCGGTGCCGCCTTCGAGGCGCAGGTGGCCGGCTCAGAGGTCAGCTCCCCCCGGGTGGTGCCGCAGGGCCGGGTCAACCGCGACCACGCGTTGTTCATGTGCCAGCCCATCAACGGTCTGGACGACGCGTACTTCATCCTGTTGCTGGCAGCGCGCCGCTTCGCCCGAGACACACCCGGCGGTGTCACGATGGCGCCGCTGCCCTGGCTGTTCCTGGACAACCCCTACTACCGCGCATATCCGGATGACATGGCCGCCCTGCCGCACCTCTACGGCACCCATGCCGACCCGGCCGTGGCCAGGGCGGTACAGCTGGCGGCGTGGGACAACCGGGCGTTCTCGGTGGACCCGCTCGCCGCGGTGATGCCCAGCGAGGAGTTCGCGGTCGGCCGGCTCGTCTTTCCCGCCGGCGCTCCCGAAAGCGCCTCCGAGCGGTGGGTGCGGTGGAGCCGGCCCGCCGGCCCCGGGCTGTACCAGCGGTTGGTGGTCGGGCCCGGCGACGACGAGCCGCAGACGCTGGCCGACATCGAGGTGCTCGACCCGGCCGGCGACTCCGAGCCGCTGACCGGTGGCTTCCAGCTGCTCGAACTGCTGTCCGTCGGCGTGATCCTGACGGTGAGCCCCGCCGGCACCCTCGCCGAGCCGGCCGAGCCGCTGCACCCGCAGCGCCGGACCATCCCGGACCCCAACGCCGGTGAGTGCGGCGAGCTGGTCCGGGCCCTGGCGCAGGCGCGCCGCGGCACACCCGCACCGAAGGCCACCGCGATGACCCCGGCCTCAGCCGTGTTCCCGCCCCCGCAGGTGCCCGGTCCGCCGCGGTCGTTACGAAGGAGGGTGCCGTGAACCGGTTCCAGGACGGCATCGCCGTCTCCCGCGACGAGCAGCCGGGCCGGTCCTTCGGGTTGCTGTGCCTGAACCGCGCCCCCGACCCGGCGGGGAAGCCTGCCGAGGAGATGTCCAGGACGCGGGCCGCGTTGAGCGGGCTGTGGTCGGTCGGCCAGGGCCTGCGGCGCGGCACGGTGCCCTCGTTCGAGGGGCCGGTCGACCCCGAGAGGCTGACCGTCCTGGTCGGCTACGGGCCGCGGCTGCTGCGGCAAACCCGGGGCGGCACGCCGGCCGAGCTGGCC
>JBKOWA010000589.1:0-2325 GCA_046724155.1 Actinomycetota bacterium | reverse complement strand
AGGCCGCACCGAAGGCCGCACCGAAGGCGAGGCCAAGGCGTTGCTGGCGATTCTGAACGCACGGGGCATCCCGGTACCCGACGACGTCCACACCCGGATCACCACCTGCACCGACCTCGACCAACTCGACACCTGGATCAGCCGGGCCATCACCGCCACCACCATCCACGACATACTCGACTAGACCCAATACCAGCCGGTTAGGGGGTGGCCGGTTTCTGCTCGTGGACTACGTGCGTCCGCAGGATCGCCGCCCGGAGGGCGTGGTCTTCGTGTTCGACGGCGGTGTTCTGGATCGGTGCCGCCTACTGGGTGGAGGCCAGCCTCAGCAAGATCGGCTGAGCGATCGACACTATGGCTGGGTCGCGGTGCGCTGTTGGTAGGGTCGGTGTGCTGGGACGCCTGGTAAGGCGGCGATTCGGCGGCGGAGGTGGATGGCTTCCCGGCGGGAGATGACGGTACGAAGCTCGATCCAACAAGCCATTATGAGACGTCGCCGTGACCCCTGTCCGGAGCCTTCGGGGTCTTTCTACCGATATTCCGCGGCCGGCTAGTCCAGGACGGGGACCCGCCAGGTGATGGTGGTGCCGCTGCCCGGATGGCTGTCCACCGAGCACTCGCCGCCGTGCCGCGCCGCCCGGTCGGCCATGTTGGACAGGCCGCTGCGGCGGGTCTGCGCCGGGTCCAGGCCGATGCCGTCGTCGGTGACGGCGAGTTCCAGGGTGCCGGTCGTGGGGTCCGCGACGACGCTCACCTGCACGCTGCGGGCCCGGGCGTGCCGGGCGACGTTGGCTAACGCCTCACGCAGGGTGGCGGTCAGGTCGGTGCGCACGTCGTCGTCGGCCAGGGAGTCGATCGGTCCCTGGAACCGGACGTGGGGCTCGAAACCCAGCGCCTGCTGCGCCTCGGACACGGTGCCGAGGATCTGCGCCCGCAGGCTGCCGGTTGAGCTCGACGGCTCGTGCTGCAGCGCGAAGATGGTGCGCCGCACCTCCGCGATGGTCTCGTCCAGGTCGCCGACGAAGCCGGCCAGCCGGTTCGCCACGTCCGGCCGGGTGATCAGCCGGGAGGTGCCCTGCAGCCCGAGCCCGATCGCGAACAGCCGCTGGATGACCAGGTCGTGCAGGTCACGCGCGATCCGGTCGCGGTCCTCGAAGACCAGCAGCCGTTCCCGGTCGGCCTGGGCGCGCCCGAACTCCAGCGCCAACGCGGCGTGCCCGGCGAACGCGGAGACCATCCGCATGTCGGCATCGCTGAACGGCGGGGCGCCGGCCGACCGGGCCACGGTCAGCACCCCGAGCCCGTGCCCACCGGCGGCCAGCGGCACCATGATGGTCGGCCCGTACTCCTTCCAGCTGATCGGCGGCTCCGGCGGGCCCGGCTGCGGCTCGGCCGCGAGGTCGGTGACCAGGCGTGGCCGCCGCGAGCCGTGCACCGCGCCGGCCAGCGTGCCGGCGACCGGAACCACCAGGCCGGTCACCTGGTCGGCGCCGTCGCCGTCGGCGACCTCGACCACCAGATGGTCCGGCTGGTCGCCGGCCAGCGCCAGGGTGACCAGCCGGGCGTCGGCGATGCTGAGCGCCTGGGTGGCCACCATGCGCAGCGTTTCCCGGGCGTCCGCCCCGGCGAGCAGGTTCCCGGTGATGTCGTTCGACGCCTGCAGCCACTGCTCCCGGCGGTGCGTCTGCTCGTACAGCCGGGCGTTCTCCACCGCGACCGCGGCCGCGGCGGCGAGCGCGACGACGATCTCCTCGTCCTCCTCGGTGAAGTCGACGCCGCCGGCCTTCTCGGTCAGGTACAGGTTGCCGAACACCTCGCCGCGGACCCGGATCGGGACGCCGAGGAAGCTGCGCATCGGCGGGTGGTTGGACGGGAAGCCGAACGACTGCGGGTGCTCGGCGAGGTCGTGCAGCCGCAGCGGCTCCGGCCGGTCGATGAGCAGGCCGAGGATGCCGCCGCCGGTCGGCAGGTGGCCGATCCGCTCGCGGGTCTCGT
Source organism: Actinomycetota bacterium (assembly GCA_046724155.1). GTDB lineage: Bacteria > Actinomycetota > Actinomycetes > Mycobacteriales > JACQDL01 > JBKOWA01. The sequence continues at coordinate 330 of JBKOWA010000589.1, read as the reverse complement.
CGTCGATGCCCACGTGGATGAACTCGACCAGCTTGCGGTCCGGCCCGATCACCCCGAGCGCGGCGTACCGGGCGCCGACCAGCTCCGCGGACAGCTGCACGATCCGGCGCAGCACATCCGGCAGCGACAGGTCGCTGGCCACCGACACCACCGCGTCCAGCAGCCGGTGCAGCCGGGACTCGGCCGCGATCACGTCCTGGGCGCGATCCACCAGCTCCTCGAGCAGGGTCTGCAGCCTTAGCCTGCTGAGGTCGGCGATCAGGCCGTCCCCGCCATGCCGGCCCGCCACCTCCCGTCCCGCCATCGCGGGCTCGTCCATCGCTTTCTCCC
>JBKOWA010000084.1:0-1811 GCA_046724155.1 Actinomycetota bacterium | reverse complement strand
GTTCATGTCGCTGGACGGTGTCGTCGAGTCGCCGGGCGAGTGGCACCTGCCGTACTTCAACGACGAGATGGGCCAAGTGGTCGGGTCGCTGATGGCCGCTTCGGACACCATGCTGCTCGGCCGGGTGACCTATCAGGAGTTCGCCGCCTACTGGCCGACCAGCGACGACGAGGGCGCCGAGCATATGAACGCGGTGCCGAAGATCGTGGTGTCCACCACCCTGGAGAAGGCCGAGTGGGGGAACGCGACGATCATCGGGGCCGATGTCGCGGGCCGGCTGACCGAGCTGAAGGGACAGCCCGGCGGGGACCTGTCGATCACCGGCAGCCCCACGCTCGTCCGCTCGCTGCTGCGGGCCGGTGTGCTGGACGAGCTCCACCTGCTCATCCACCCGGTCATCCTCGGCGCCGGCAGGCGCCTGTTCGAGCCGGGCGGCGGCCGGCAGCGGCTGGAGCTGACCGGGTCGGAGACGTTCAGCACCGGCGTCCTCTACCTGACCTACCGGCCGGCCTGAGCCTGCGCGGGTGGCCGGACCGGGCCTGTCCGGCCGCCGGCGCACCCCTGTCGGGGGAGACGCGGCGGACGCAGCCGGGTGAGACACGGCTGGGGTGTAGCCGGCCGGGCACCCCCGGGCCGAGGTGCGACCGGCGCGGTAGACCGCCAGGGTGGATCCGAGCAGGTTCCGCGGTCGCGGGTGTTCTCCGCCGGCATCGGGGTAGTGACGTCCGCGATGCTTGCAGCCTTTCTGATCGCCGGGCTTGTCACCGCGCCGCTGGCCTCCGCGGCGCTGTTCGCGCCGGCCAGGCGGCTGGGCGCCACCGCCGGCTGGTGGCCGGCGACCCGGCGGCTGGTGGCGGCGCTGGTCGGCACCGCGCTGCTGGCCGCCGCCGTCTACGCGGCGCTGACCTGGTTCAGCGCCTCCACGCGCAACGCCGTGGCCGGCGCCGCCCTGGTGGTGCTGGCCAGCCTGCTGTGGCTGCCGGCCACCCGGCGCTGGAACGCCCGCGGCCACCTGTGCTGGTCGTGCAGCGTGCTGCTGTTCGCGGCGTACCTGGTGTTCATCCTGCACTGGACGCTCGTCAGCGGGCTGGGCGTGGCCGGCACCGTCGGTGGCCTGCTGCTGTGGGTGTTCGAGGCGCTGGCCGCGTTGCTCGCGCTGGCCTACCTGTGGGAGCTGTGCGACGCGCTGGGCACCGAGGACTGGCGCCGCCGGGTGACCCGCCGCACCCCGACGCCGCGGCTGGACGGGCCGCCGCCGATGGTGAGCCTGCACGTGCCCGCGCACAACGAGCCGCCGGACATGGTGATCCAGACGCTGACCTCGCTGCTGCACCTGGACTACCCGCGGTACGAGGTCATCGCCATCGACGACAACACCGAGGACGAGGCGCTGTGGCGGCCGGTCGAGGCGTGGTGCGCCGAGCACGGCGTCAAGTTCGTGCACCTCGCCGACTGGCCCGGCTACAAGTCCGGGGCGCTGAACTTCGCGCTGCGCGAGCTGACCGACCCGCAGGTTGAGCTGGTCGGCGTGGTGGACTCCGACTACCAGATCGACCCGGGGTTCCTCGGCCGGTGCGCGCCGCTGTTCGCCGACCCGCAGGTGGGCTTCGTGCAGGCGCCGCAGGACTACCGGGACTGGAAGCACGCGCCGTACTACCGGCGCCTGTACTTCTCCTACAAGTACTTCTTCGCCGTCTCGCAGCCCTCCCGCAACGAGCGCAACGGGGCGATCTTCGCCGGCACGATGGGCCTGATCCGGCGGCGCGCGCTGGAGGGCGTCGGCGGCTGGGACGAGTGGTGCATCACCGAGG
>JBKOWA010000310.1:0-3406 GCA_046724155.1 Actinomycetota bacterium | reverse complement strand
ACCGTACGCGGACGTGGTGGCGCTGCCCACCCGCACGGTGAGAGCGCCGGCGATACAGGGTGAGAAGCACCGGTCCGTCGAGCTGCACCTGCTCGGCGGCTTCCGGCTGTTGATCGGCGGTGAGCTGGCGCACATCGGGCGGATGGGCGAGCGCCTGCTGGCGGTGCTGGCCTGCCGCGGCCGGCCGGCCACCCGCAGCAAGATCGCGCACGCGCTCTGGCCGGACGGCACCAGCGACCGCGCCCACGCCAACCTGCGCAACGTGCTGTACCGGCTGTACCGCCGGGCGCCGGGCACCGTGCACGCGACCACCGCGTACCTCCAGCTCAGTACCGGCATGCGGGTTGATCTCGAGCAGAGCACCCAGCTGGCCCGGGAGATCCTCAGCTGCGAGGCGGAGGGCGCCGACGGCACCCTGCTCAGCGACGCGCTGGGCGCGAACCTGTACGACGACCTGCTCCCGGACTGGGACGACGAGTGGCTGGGCGACTACCAGTACCGGTACCGCCAGCTCCGGCTGACCGCGCTGGAGGCGCTGTCGGCCCGGCTCGCCTCGGCCGGCCAGCACGGCGCCGCGGTGCAGGCGGCGCTGCTCGCTGTGCAGGCCGACCGGCTGCGGGACAGCGCGCACGAGGCCCTGATCCGGGCCTGCCTGGCGCAGGGCAACTGGCATGAGGCGCTCACCCACTACACGACCTACCGCCGGATCCTGCGCGACGAGCTCGGGCTGGAGCCGCCCGCCGCGATCGGCCGGCTGCTGTCCACTGCCTGACCGACCCGGCCGACCGGGTCGGCGCACTCCCCGGGCCGGCTGTATCAGAGCTTTGACTCTTAGCAAGAGGCTGCTAACATGTAGCTATCTACTAGCTCGGGAGGCGCCTGCCGGCCGCCCTCCGGGTGCCACCAGCCCGTCGCGGCGATCGGGAGGGACACCGGATCCCGCGATGACGCCGGCAGCGAGGCCGTAGAACCCTGCTCCCGCCCACAGCTGCCTCCCATCAGGTGGTGCGTGCCGACCCTCCGGCCGCTCCCCGAGTTCCGCAGTCCCAGCCGCCCCGAGCTCCGCAGCCCCAGCAGGTCGTCACCCCGACCGCCAGGAGGGATGAAGCCGATGCCGCAGAAGGACATCACGGACTGGCTGCATCACGCGATGCTCGGTCTGCCCAGCGTCACCGCTGCGCCGCAACCCGGCGGCGGTGTCGAGTACCAGATCGGCGAGGTCGGGCTGGGACACCTGAAGCACCCCGGCCGGGTCGACCTGGACCCCGGGCCACAGCTCGCCGACCTGGTTGTCCGCAGCGGATGGGCGGCCCCGAACGGGGCCGACGCGCCGGGCCGGCTGACCATCGACCTGGCGCAGCCGCAGGGCGGCCTGGTGGCGCTGTGGTTGCTCTGCCGGAACTACCGCTGGGCAAGCACCTCCGCCGGGCCGCGTTGAGGACGTGGCTACGCCTGAAGAGGGACTACGGATGGAATTCAAGATACTCGGCACGCTCGAGGTGACCGACGGTAGGTTGTCGCGGACGCCGACCGCGCCGAAGATCCGCCAGGTGCTGGCCACCCTGCTGGTCCGGGCGAACCACTTCGTCAGCGTCGATGCGCTGATCGACGAGGTGTGGGGTGAGAACCCGCCGGTGCGTGCCGTCACCACGATCCAGACCTACATCCACCACCTCCGCAAGGAGTTCCTCAAGACCAACGCGCTAACCCCGGACGAGCGGCTGGTGACCGAGCCGCAGGGTTACTCGCTGCAGGTCGGCGACGAGCAGTTCGACGCGGCGGTGTTCACCGCGCTGGCCCAGGAGGGCAGCAGCCTGCTCGACCGCAACCGGCCGGCCGAAGCGGCCCGGACGCTGCGCAGCGCGCTGTCGCTGTGGCGCGGCTCGGTCGCCGCCGGGGTGACCAAGGGCCGGATCCTGCAGGCCCGGGCGGTGCACCTGGAGGAGCTCAAGGTGCAGACCAGCGAGCTGTGGATCCAGGCCGAGGTCCGGCTCGGCCGGCACCGGCAGATCATCCCGGACCTCCGCTCGCTGGCCGCCTCGTACCCGCTGAACGAGCGGCTGCACGCCCACCTGATCGCCGCGCTGAACCGTGCCGGGCGGCGGGCCGAGGCGCTGGACACCTACCAGCGCTTCCGGCAGCTCCTCGACTCCGAGCTCGGCCTCGAGCCGTCCCTGGAACTCCGCCAACTCCAACACGCCGTGCTGGTCGAGTCCGCCTGACCGAGCGGTGCGGACAACTGTCAGCCCGTTGCGCGATCGCCGGGCGGACCGGACCCGAAGATGGAAAGGTATCGCTGCCATGCCAATCGACCAGTCGACGGTCAGGGAAGCCCAGAACGTCATCGGGCAGCTCCTGGCGCCCGGCGTCAAGGACCCGTACCCCCTGTACAGCTGGCTCCGGGACAACGCCCCGGTGGTGTACAGCGAGCGGCACGATGCCTACCTGCTCAGCCGGTTCGCGGACTGCGCGCTGGCGTTCCGGTCGCCGCTGCTGTTCCGCACCCCCGAGCACGACACGCTGATGGAGCTGCTGCCGCAGACCGTCGAGTACCAGCCGTACCGGGCGCTGTTCTCCTCCCTGGTCGGCGGCGTCCCCCAGCCGTACGCACCGTTGCGGCGCAACCTCGGCCGGCTGCTCACCCCGGACGCGGTGCGCTACATCCGGGACGTCATGCGCCAGGTCTCCGACGGGGTGCTGGACTCGCTGGCGGCTGCCGACGACGGGACGCCGGTGGATCTGCACAGCGCGCTGTCGGTGCCGATCGGCGAGGTGTCGATGGCCACCCTGGTCGGGGTGCAGCCGGCCGACCTGCCGGCGGCGACGAAGCTGATGCGGCAGCTGCTCCGGCTGATGGAGGCGGCGCCGACCCAGTCCGGGCTGGCCGCCGCGACCACCGCCTACCGGGCCGTGGCCGACTTCCTCGCCGACCTGATCGCGGAGAACCGCAGGTCCCCCCAGGGCAACCTGGTCAGCACGCTGGTCCATGGCCGGGGGGAGGCCAGCCAGGAGATCGACGACCAGATCCGGACCATCCTGATCACGCTGTGGGGTGGTGGGGTGGAGAAGGCCGTCATCACCCTCGACAACGCGGCGCTGGCCGTGCTGCGCCAGCCCGACCTGGTCGACTGGCTGCGGGACGAGGAGATCGCCACCGCCTTCGTCGAGGAGCTGTACCGGTGGGACGGTCCGGCCCAGATCTCCACCAGCCCGCGGTACGCGGTGGGCGACGTGGAGCTGTCCGGCGGCCACGTGGTGCCGGCCGGTGCCGAGGTCCGGATGCTGCTCGGCGCGGCCAACCGGGACCCGGAGGCGTACCCGGAGCCGGACCAGCTGCTGCCCAGCCGGACCGGCCCCGACTCGCTGCTGTCCGGCGCCGGCTTCCTGCCGTGCGTCGGCACCGGCC
>JBKOWA010000511.1:0-4984 GCA_046724155.1 Actinomycetota bacterium | reverse complement strand
ACACCGACCAGATCGCGATCGTGGCCATGAGCTGCCGGTACCCGGGAGGGGTTGCCTCGCCGGAGGAGTTGTGGCGGCTGGTTTCCTCCGGTGGGGACGCCGTTTCGAGTTTCCCGACCGACCGCGGCTGGGACCTGGCGGGGACGTACGACCCGGACCCGGACCGCCCGAACACGTATTACAACCGGGCGGGTGGGTTCCTCGACGACGCGGCACAGTTCGACGCCGATCTGTTCGGGATCTCGCCGCGTGAGGCGTTGGCGATGGACCCGCAGCAGCGGCTGCTGCTGGAAACCTCATGGGAGGTGTTCGAACGGGCCGGGCTCGACCCGACGTCGATGCGGGGAAGCCGGACCGGGGTCTTCATCGGGACGATCGCCCAGCACTATGCCGTGGGCTCGCGCGAGGCACCCGCGGGCCTGGAAGGTTTTCTCCTGACCGGCAACACCTCCAGCGTGGCCTCCGGCCGGGTCGCCTATGCCTTCGGCCTGGAGGGGCCGGCGATGTCGGTGGACACGGCGTGTTCGTCCTCGCTGGTGGCCCTGCACCTGGCGGTGCAGGCGCTGCGCACCGGGGAATGCTCGCTGGCGCTCGCCGGCGGGGTGACCGTGATGGCAGATCCCGCCTTGTTCGTGGAGTTCTCCCGGCAGCGCGTCCTGTCCACCGACGGGCGGTGCAAGTCGTTCGCCGCGGCGGCCGACGGTGCCGGGTTCGCCGAGGGCGTCGGGCTGCTCCTGGTGGAACGGCTTTCCGACGCCCGGCGGCATGGCCACCCGGTGCTGGCGCTCGTCCGCGGCAGCGCGGTCAACTCCGACGGCGCCTCCAACGGCCTGACCGCCCCCAACGGCCCGGCCCAACAGCGCGTCATCCGCAGTGCCCTGGCCAACGCCCGGCTCGGGGTCGCCGACGTCGACGTGGTCGAGGCCCACGGCACGGGTACCCGGCTGGGTGACCCGATCGAGGCCCAGGCGATCCTGGCCACCTACGGGCAACGCCACCCCGGCGGCCACCCGCTGTGGTTGGGGTCGGTCAAGTCCAATCTCGGGCACACCCAGGCCGCCGCCGGGGTGGCCGGGGTCATCAAGATGGTGGCGGCGATGCAGCACGGCGTGGTCCCGCCGACCCTGCACGTGGATGCCCCGACCCCGCACGTCGACTGGTCCGCAGGTGCGGTCCAGCTGGCCACTACCGCCCAGCCCTGGCCGCAGCACGACGGCAGGCCGCGCCGGGCCGCGGTGTCGTCCTTCGGGATCAGCGGGACCAACGCCCACGTCATCGTCGAGGAGTTTGCCGGCGCGGCTGGCAAGCGCGCCGCGGCAGCCCCCGACCTCGACGCCGACCAGCCACGTGGAGACACGCCGCCAGCAGAGGCCACCGGCGGCGCGGACCTGCCGGTGGTGCCCTGGGTGCTCTCCGCCAGGACCACGCCCGCTCTGGCCGCCCAGGCCCGCCGGCTCCTGACCCACCTGGGTACCCATCCCGACGCCGATGTCCTGGACGTGGGCTACTCGCTGGCCACCACCCGAGCCACACTCGACCACCGGGCCGTGGTGACAGGCCAGGACCGGGCCACCCTCCTGGCCGGCCTGGCTGCGCTGGCCGCAGGTGAACTGGCCCCCGGGGTGGTGTCGGGCACCCGGGGTACGGGCCGGACCGCGTGGCTGTTCCCCGGCCAGGGCGGTCAACGAGCGCGGATGGGCCGCCGGCTGTACCCGGCCTACCCGGTGTTCGCCGATGCGTTCGACGAGGTGTGCGCCACCCTGGCCACCCACGGCTGCCCCGGGGTGGCCGACGCCGTCGCCGCCGCACCCGGCACCCCCGGCGCCGCCCTGCTGGAGCAGACGCTGTTCGCCCAGGCAGCGCTGTTCGCCCTTGAGGTGGCTCTGTACCGGCTCGTCGAGTCCTGGGGTCTGGTACCGGATTTCCTGGTAGGCCACTCTGCCGGCGAGGTGACCGCGGCATACGCGGCCGGGGTGTGGTCCCTTGAGGACGCGTGTGCGCTGGTGGCGGCCCGTGGCCGGCTGACCCAGGCGCTGCCACCGGGCGGCGCGATGGCCGCACTCCAGGCCAGCGCACCCGCGGTGCTGACCTACGTGTCCAGCCGGGAACTGGGCGGCCACGTCAGCCTCGCCGCCGTCAACGGGCCCGAGTCGGTCGTCATCTCCGGCGATGAGCCTGCGGTCATCGAGATTGCCGGCGCCTTCGCTGCCAGCGGCCGCCAGACCAGGCAGCTACAGGTGAGCTACGCATCCCATTCGCCCCGGGTGGAGCCGATGCTCGCCGAGTTCCGGGCGGTGCTGGAGAGCCTGTCGCCGAGGCCACCGCAGGTTCCCGTCGTCTCGACGCTGACCGGCACCGCCGCCACCACCGAACAGCTGTGCTCACCGGATCACTGGGTCCAGCAGATCCGGCAGCCGGTCCGCTTCGCCGACGCCCTCTCCCACCTCGCCGCCGCCGGGGTCACCCGCTGGCTGGAACTGGGCCCTGATGCCACCCTGACCGCCCTGATCCAGCAGACGGTCGGCGACCAGGCCGGCACCGGTACCGGCCACCACGTCGCCGTCCCGGCACTGCGCCGGGACCGGGCCTGGGAGGACGAGGTGCCCGTCCTGCTGGCCGCCGTGGCCACCCTGCACGTCCACGGAGCGCCGGTCGACTGGCCGGCGATGTTTCTCGGCACCGGGGCACGGCGGGTGGACCTGCCCACCTACCCGTTCCAGCGTGAGCGGTACTGGCTGGACCCCGCCCCACTCCCGTCCCCGGCACCGGGCGCCGGCGGCAGCGATCCGGACCAGACCCACCATGACTCGCTGTTCCGTGTCGACTGGACGCCGATCGCCCCGTCACCTGGTGGCACCGGCCGGCCGCCTGCCGATGTCCCTGCCGGCCGGTGGGCTGTGCTCGGTTCGGGCGCACCGGACCCGGGCTCCGAGGCGTCCGGGCCGGGTGCTCGCGGGGTAGCCGGGTTGCTGGCGGCGGCCGGGCACCTCGGCCCGAGGTACCTGGACCTGGCGGCGCTGGCCGAGGCCACCGGCGCGGGTGAGCCGGTGCCGGAGCTGGTCCTGGCCGCGGTGACGGCGCCGGGGGAGCATGCGCACGGCGATCTCGATGCGGCAGCTCCCGGATCGTCGGTCCCCTCCTCCGTCCGGGCGGTGACGCTCCAGGTGGCACGGCTGCTGCAGGCCTGGCTCGCCGAGGGACGGTTCAGCTCGTCGCGGTTGGTACTCGTGACCCGCAACGCGGTGGCGACCGAGGCAGCCGAGCTCCCGGATGTGGCCGCTGCGGCGGTGTGGGGGCTGGTGCGGTCGGCGCAGGCGGAGAACCCCGGTCGGATCGTGCTGGTCGACGTGGACGGGGAGCCGGAGTCCCTCCGGGCTCTGCCGGCGGCGGTGGCGACAGGGGAGCCGCAGCTGGCGGTGCGCGGGGGTGTGATGTCGGTTCCCAGGCTCGCGCGGGTGCCAGCGGACGGCGGCGACCCGGCCACACCGGACGCCTGGCACCTGGATCCGCAGGGCACCGTACTGATCACTGGTGGCACCGGGGCGTTGGGCGGAGTCGTGGCGCGGCACCTGGTGGCTACGCACGGAGTGCGGCACGTGGTGCTGGCAAGCCGCCGGGGCCCGCAGAGCGAGGGTGCGGCGGAACTGGTGGCCGAGCTGGCAGGTCTGGGTGCCCGGGGCACGGTAGTGGCGTGTGACGTGGCCGACCGGGATGCGGTGGCGGACCTGGTGGCCGGCATTCCCGCGGAACATCCGTTGACCGCGGTGGTGCACGCCGCAGGGCTACCCGGCGCCGGAATGGTCAGCTCGTTGACGCCGGACCAGATAGACCAGGTGCTGCGGCCGAAAGTCGACGGGGCATGGCACCTGCATGAGCTCACCGGCCACCACGACCTGGCCGCGTTCATCCTGTTCTCCTCGGTCGCAGGTGTTCTCGACGTCACCGCGCAGGGAGCCGGGAGCTATGCGGCCGCGAACGCATTCCTGGACGGGTTGGCGCACTACCGCCGCGCTCGGGGCCTTCCGGCGCTGTCGTTGGCATGGGGTCCGTGGGCACAGGACGCCGGGATGACCGTACACCTCGACGAGACAGGTCGTCGTCGGTTCGCCCGCGCCGGCCTCAAGTTCCTGCCCCCCGAACAAGCCATGGCTCTGCTGGACACGCTGCTGGACACCACGAGCCGCGACGACGCGATGCTGGTAGCTGCGCCGCTGGATCTCACCCGCTTGCAGGCGCCCGGCGAGATGGTGCCGGCATTGCTGCGCGAGCTGGTGCGGCCCGGCCGCCGAGCCGAGCAGAACGGCCAGGACAGCATGGGTTCGCTGGCCCAGCGGTTGGCCGGGTTGGAGCAGGCCGAACAGGAGCAGGCCCTGCTGGAGCTGATACTGGGTGGTACCGCCAACGTGCTCGGCCACAAGACGGCGAGCAGCGTCGATGCGGCCAGGCCGTTCCGTGAGCTGGGCTTCGACTCGTTGACCGCGGTGGAACTGCGCAACCACCTGACCAAGGTCACCGGGGTGCGCCTGCCGGCCACCCTGGTGTTCGACCACCCCACCCCGCTGGCACTCGCCAGCCAGCTGCGGGTGGAGCTGGTCGGGAGCACGGCCACGCCAGCCACGGTCCTCTTCGGGGAGTTCGACCGGCTGGAGGCTGCGCTCGCGGCGGTCGACGCCGACGAGAACACCCGTGACAGCATCACCGCCCGGCTGCGAACCATCCTGTCGAAATGGACCGCACCGGGAGCAGGAGCCGCGGGTGATGCGGATGACGCTGTCGAGGTGCGCCGGCATCGCCTGGAATCGGCCACGCTCGGTGAAGTCCTCGATCTCATCGACGCCGAGCTCGGGAAATCCTGAGCGTAGAGCGTGGGTTACGTGAATCGGGCCGGTGCGGGAGGGTGAAGGCCATGCATGGCGAGGAGAAGGTCCTCGAGTACCTCAAGCGGTTGATGGTAGAGCTGGACCAGACCCGCCAACGCCTGCAC
>JBKOWA010000253.1:0-2588 GCA_046724155.1 Actinomycetota bacterium | reverse complement strand
GCGCCGGGTGGTCCGGCACCGGCACCGGCACCGGCGCCGCCGACCGGACCGGGCGGGGACGCCGGCAGGCTGGTGGTGCTGGCCAAGCCGCCGGTCCGCAAACACGCCCGGGACCTCGGCGTGGACCTGGCGACGGTGACTCCGACCGGGCCGAACGGGACGATCACCCGGGAGGACGTGGACGCGGCCGCCGGCCGGGCCACCGGCGAACCGGTCGAGGACCGTGGCGGCCCGGCTCCGCTGCGACCGGCGGCCGGCGCCGCCGCGTTCGGCCCGGACCGCGAGCAGCGGATCCCGGTCAAGGGGGTCCGCAAGCACATGGCGGCGGCCATGGTGGCCTCGGCGTTCACCGCGCCGCACGTCACCGAGTTCGTGACCGTGGACGTGACCCGGACCATGCAGCTACGCGCACAGCTGGCCGCGCTGCCGGACTTCGCCGGCGTCAAGGTCAGCCCGCTGCTGCTGGTGGCCAGGGCGCTGCTGCTCGCGGTGCGGCGGCACCCGCTGGTGAACTCCGCATGGGACGAGGCCGGCCAGGAGATCGTGGTCAAGGAGTACGTGAACCTGGGGATCGCGGCGGCCACCGCCCGCGGGCTGATCGTGCCGAACATCAAGGACGCCGGCCGGCTGCCGCTGCGGGATCTCGCGGCCGCGCTGAACGAGCTGACCGAGACCGCCCGGGCCGGCCGGACCGCCCCGGCGGACATGGCCGGCGGCACCATCACGATCACCAACGTCGGCGTGCTCGGGATGGACACCGGCACGCCGATCCTCAACCCCGGGGAGTCGGCGATCCTGTGCTTCGGCGCGGTGCGCGAGATGCCGTGGGTGGTGGACGGGGCGATCGTGCCGCGCCAGGTCACCCAGCTCTCGCTGTCGTTCGACCACCGGATCATCGACGGACAGCTCGGCGCGGAGTTCCTGGCCGACATCGCCGCCATGCTGCACGACCCGGCGATGGCACTGGCCTGGAGCTGATCCCGCGCCTCGCCGTGGGCCGGGCCCGGCCGGCCTACGGCACCGGCGGGCCGGACAGCGTGGTCGGCCCGAGGACGGTCGCCTCGGGCTCGTCGGCCGGCCCCGGGCGCCGGCGGCGGAACAGCCAGGCGGCCAGCATCCCGCCCAGCACGCCGGCCAGGTGGCCCTGCCAGGAGATGCCCTCCTGGCCCGGCAGCACGCCGGGAAGCAGGTAGCCGTAGGCCAGCGCAACCCCGGCGGCCACCACGATGTCCACCGGTCGGCGGTCGATCAGCCCGCGCAGCACCAGGTAGCCGAAGTACCCGAACACGACCCCGCTGGCCCCGACGGTGACGGTGTTGCTCGGCGCGAACAGCCACACGCCCAGCCCGCTGACCAGCACGATCACCGCGGTGACGCCGAGGAAGCGCCAGATCCCGGTCAGTGCCGCGATCAGGCCGAGCCCGAACAGCGGCATCGCGTTGGCGGCCAGGTGCGCCACGCTGCCGTGCACGAACGGCGCGGTGAAGATCTCCGGCAGCCGGTTCGGCTCGCGTGGCTCGATGCCGAGGTCGGCGTTCAGCTGGCGGTGCCGGGCGTTGTTGACCAGGTCGAGCACCCACAGCAGCACCAGGTAGCCGACCATCAGCACCGCGGCCCGGCCCAGCGGGCTGCGCAGCGAGCCGTCGTCCAGCACCGGCCGCTGCGGCGGCCGACCGGGCGGTGGCAGTGGAGGCAGGCTCATCGGCGCGGGCTCACGGCGTGACCGCGAGGGCGGCCAGCAGCGACCGGACCTGGTCCGGGTCGCCGTCGGCGGCCACCTTGGCCAGGTCCGGGTGCACCCGGCCGCAGGCCAACCGGACGAACGTCTCCCAGTCCATCCGCAGCGTGATCTGCGGCCGCCCCTCCCCGACGGTCTGCTCGATCCGCAGCGGCCCGGCCACCTCGAAGCGCACCACGGTGCCCTCGGGCAGCCCCGCCTTGTGCACCATGTAGGGCAACGCCTGGGTGAGGAACTCGCAGGTCACCTGTGCCGCCAGGCTGTCCAGCCCGCCGTTGCGCCCGGTGGCGCGCCGGATGTCCTGCTCGTGCGCCCACGCGTCGAACACCCGGGTCGGCATCAGCTTGGACAGCGGTCGCGGGCCCCAGATCAGGCTGTCGACTTCGGGGTCGGCACCGCTGGCGGCCAACTCGCGCAGCTGCCGCAGCCGGCGGTCCATCACCGCGCTGAACTCGGCGAGCACCGCCGAGCCGGGCCGCGACCGGCGCAGGTCCACCGGCAGCTCCAGCCGGCGCGTGGTGTCGTTGCGGAGGTAGTCCAGCCCGTCCGGCAACTCGTGCTCCGGTGCCGGCTCGCCCATGATGGCCAGCTCGAACCCGACCAGGTGGGAGACCACGTCCTGCACCGTCCAGCCGGGGCACTCCGTCGGCAGCTTCCACTCTGCCTCGCTGAGGGTGCCCCCGACCTGCGCGGTGGAGCGCAGCGTCTGCTCGAGTGCGTCGATCATCGGTAGGTAGCCGGCTGCCATGCCTGGAGCGTAACCGGCGGCCCTCGCTCCGCGCACCGATCACGGTGCGCGACAGGGCCACGCGACAGGGCCACGAGCCCGGGACCCGTGAGCCCCGTGACC
>JBKOWA010000230.1:0-4027 GCA_046724155.1 Actinomycetota bacterium | reverse complement strand
GGCAGCGGGTCCGCGCTGCCATCCGCCCGGTGTGCCATCCTGCCCGGCAACCAGCGAGCGGACGCGCCACGCCGGCAAGCCAGCGTGGCGCCCACCCGCCCTACCACGGGAGCTATCCGAGCGACTCGCCCTTCGCGGCCTTGTCCACCAGCGACGCCGGCGGCAGGAACCGCTCACCGTACCGGTCGGCCAGCTCCCGGGCGCGCGCCACGAAGCCGGCCAGGCCACCCTCGTAGCCGTTGATGTACTGGATCACGCCGCCGGTCCAGGCCGGGAAGCCGATCCCCATGATGGAGCCGACGTTGGCGTCCGGCACCGACCGCAGCACTCCCTCGTCGAAGCACTTCACGGTCTCCAGTGCCTCGGCGAACAGCATCCGCTCCTGCAGGTCGCGGAACGGGATCTCCGCGCCCGTCCCGTGCCCGTTCCGGCCGAAGTGCTCGGCCAGCCCGGGCCACAGGCCCATCCGCTTGCCATCGGCGTAGTCGTAGAACCCGGCACCGCTGGACCGGCCGGTGCGACCGAACTCGTCGATCATCCGGTCGGTGACCGCCTCGGAGCCGTGCTCGGTCCACTGCCCGCCGGCCGCCAGCACCGCGGCCTTGGTCTCCTCGCGGATCTTCTGCATCAGGGTGAGGGTCAGCTCGTCCGTCAGCTGCAGCGGCGGCGCCGGGTAGCCGGCCTGGGCGCCGGCCTGTTCGACGGACGGCGCCGGCAGCCCCTCACCGACCATCGTCACGGCCTCGTTGATGAACGTGCTGATCACCCGGCTGGTGAAGAAGCCGCGGCTGTCGTTCACCACGATCGGGGTCTTCTTGATCTGCTGGGCGATGTCCACCGCCTTGGCCAGCACGGCGTCGGAGGTCTTCTCCCCGACGACGATCTCCAGCAGCGGCATCTTGTCCACCGGCGAGAAGAAGTGCAGGCCGATGAAGTTCTCCGGCCTGGTCACCCCTTCGGCCAGCCCGGTGATGGGCAGCGTCGAGGTGTTCGAGCCCAGCACCGCGTCCGGCGCCAGCAGGCCCTCGACCTCGGCGAACACCTTCTTCTTCAGCGCAGGGCTCTCGAACACCGCCTCGATCAGCACGTCCGCGCCGGCACAGTCCTCGGGCCGGTCGGTCGGCGTGATCCGGGCCAGCACCTCGGCCCGCTTCTGGGCGGTCAGCTTGCCCCGGGACACCGCCTTGTCCAGCAGGCCCACCGAGTACGCCTTGCCCTTCTCGGCCGCCTCCAGCGAGACGTCCTTGAGAACGACGTCGATGCCGTTGCGGGCGCACACGTAGGCGATGCCGGCGCCCATCATGCCGGCGCCGAGCACGGCCACCTTGCGGGCGGTGTACTTCGGGTAGCCCGCCGGCCGGCTGCCGCCCTTGGTGATGTGGTTCAGGTCGAAGAAGAACGCCTTGGTCATGTTCTTCGCGACCTGCCCGACCGCCAGATCAACGAAGTACTGCGTCTCGATCTTGCTCGCGGTGTCGACGTCCACCTGGGCGCCCTCGACCGCGGCGGCCAGGATGTTGCGCTGCGCCGGGTAGTTGGCGCCCTTGGTCTGCTTGCGCAGGTTGGCCGGGAAGGCCGGCAGGTTGGCCGCGAAGGCGGGGGTGCTCGGCGTGCCGCCGGGGATCTTGAACTTGGGGAGGTCCCACGGCTGGGTAGCCTGCGGGTTGGCCGCGATCCACGCCCGGGCCTTGGCCATCATCTCCTCGGGGGTGGCCGCCACCTCGTCCACCAGGCCGACCTCCAGGGCCTGCCGCGGCTTGTACCGCTGCCCCTCCATCAGCACCTTGAGCAGCGCGTCGGCGATGCCCAGCATCCGCACCGTGCGGACCACCCCGCCGCCGCCGGGCAGCAGCCCCAGGGTGGCCTCCGGCAGGCCGATCTCGCTGCCCGGCGCGTCCAGCGCGATCCGGTGGTGGCAGGCCAGCGCGATCTCCAGCCCGCCGCCCAGCGCCGCCCCGTTGATCGCCGCCACCACCGGCCGGGCCAGCCGCCGCTCCAGCCGGCGGAACAGCGCCTTGAACTCGTCGGCCCGCGCGGTCAGCCGCGGCGCATCCGCCTTGGTCACCCCCTGCAGGATGTTCAGGTCGGCGCCGGCGAAGAACATCTTCTTCGCCGAGGTGATGATCACGCCGGTGATCGACTCCCGCTCGGCCTCCAGCCGCTGCACGGTGGCCTGCAACGAGCTGCCGAACAGCTCGTTCATGGTGTTGGCGTTCTGGGTGGGGTCGTCCATGGTGAGCACCACGACGCCGTCCTCGCCGCGCTCCCACCGGATCATGTTCTGCTCAGTCATCGCCCGTCTCTCGTCGCTTTCCGGTGCTTGGCCCGGCGCCCGATGCGCTGTCGCCGCGCGCTGTCGTGTCGGTCAGACCCGCTCGATGATGGTGGCCACACCCATGCCGCCGCCGATGCACAGCACCACCAGGGCGTACCGGGCGTCCCGGCGCTCCAGCTCGTCCACCATGGTGCCGACCAGCATCGCGCCGGTGGCGCCGAGCGGGTGGCCCAGCGCGATGGCCCCGCCGTTGACGTTCAGCTTCTCGCTGGGGATGTCCATGTCCTTGGCGTACCTGAGCACGACCCCGGCGAACGCCTCATTCATCTCGAACAGGTCGATGTCGTCCACGGTCAGGCCCGCGGTGGCCAGCACCTTGCGGGTGGCCGGCGCCGGCCCGGTGAGCATGATGGTGGGGTCCGCGCCGCTGGTCGCGGTGGCCACGATCCGGGCCCGCGGGGTCAGCCCCAGGTCGGCGCCGACCTGCTCGGAGCCGACCAGCACCAGCGAGGCGCCGTCCACGATCCCGGAGGAGTTGCCCGGGGTGTGCACGTGGTTGATCTTCTCCACCCAGTGGTACTTCTGCAGTGCCACCGCGTCGAAGCCGCCCATCTCGCCCATCGCCGCGAACGACGCCGGCAGCTGGCCCAGGCCGGCCAGCGTGGAGTCCGGCCGCATGTGCTCGTCCCGGTCCAGCAGGGTGACGCCGTTGCGGTCCACCACGGGCACGACCGACTTGGCGAAGTACCCGTTCGTCCAGGCCTTCGCGGCGCGCTCCTGCGAGGTCAGCGCGTAGCGGTCGACGTCCTCGCGGCTGAAGCCCTCGACGGTGGCGATCAGGTCCGCGCTGACGCCCTGCGGGATGAAGTAGGTGTCGAAGTTGGTCTCCGGGTCCATCGCCCAGGGGCCGCCGTCGCTGCCGATCGACACCCGGGACATGGACTCGACTCCGCCGGCGACGACCAGGCTGTCCCAGCCGGACCGGACCTTCTGCGCCGCCACGTTGACCGCCTCCAGGCCCGAGGCGCAGAACCGGTTGAGCTGGACGCCGCCAACGGTGTCCGGCAGGTGCGCCGCCAGCGCGGCGATCTTGGCGATGTCGCCGCCCTGGTCGCCGATCGGGCTGACCACGCCCAGCACCAGGTCGTCGATCCGGCTGGTGTCCAGGGTCGGGTTGCGCTTGGTCAGCTCGTCGATCAGGCCGACCACCAGCGAGACCGGCTTGGTCCCGTGCAGGGACCCCTTCTTACCGCGACCGCGGGGGGTGCGGATCGCGTCATACACGAACGCCTCGGTGCTCATGGCTCGGCTCCTACTCGGTCCGCTCCTCGGGGGCAGCTGTCAAGAAGATCGCGGCCGGGCACCATCCCGGACCCAGGGCGTGGCGAAGACCTCGACTTCATGCTAATCGTGACTAACATAAACGTGCATGAGAGCGTCTTGTCAACGGCTTGTGTCCTACCTGGCAGCGGCCGCTGGCAGCAGCCGGACGGAGTAGCGATGGACCGGTACGGTGAGATCCGCTACGCGGTGGACGGCGCGATCGCCACCGTCTCCCTGCACCGGCCCGAGCCGGACGCCTTCGAGGGCGTCACCTCCTTCCTGCAGCGCCGACCGCCGAACTTCCCCGGCGCGGTCCCCGCCGACCTGCCCGACTACCTCCCGTGGCTGCCGAAGTGACCGGTGCCGAGCCGGCGCACCGCGGGGTGTCCCCGGGTGCGGGGGACGCGGCCGGTCCGCCGGATACCGAGC